>CAXTNS010000026.1:12327-23058 GCA_964245465.1 uncultured Thermoanaerobaculia bacterium | reverse complement strand
CGGCTCAGCGAAGCGGCCTGACTCTCAGGATTGCAGATTTTTGCAACAACCGGGTAAACGTTGCGTTACGGGGCTGATGATCGCGGCAGCGCTTTTCCTGTCAACCGGTACCGGCCATGCGCAGACCGGCTACTGGCCGAACGGCCAGCCTTATGCCTGCACGTACGTGCTTGCGAACGGCACTACGGGCGTGGCACTGGTCACGATCAGCCTAGGGTCCGGCGGCTACGCGCGCACCGGCACGATCACGAACCTCTAGTCCGGGCGATGCACCGATGAAGATCGATGACGATCCACGCCAGGGATTGAAATCCCTGGCTACCGACGGTGATCCCTCCGGGATCGCAATATGATCCCGGCGAGAGCTACCGTAAACGGCAGAGATCTCGAATCATCGGCGGACGTGCTCCTGCACGACAGACCAGGTCGTACGGGAGAGGTCCGCGAGCGTCTGAAGATGATCCGTAGCGGCTTGGCCTTCGGGGGTCGCCCACGCGGCTTCCATGGAGGCCCAATCATCCCAGTAGAGCTCAATGACGGCGTCCCATCCGGGATGCTCGCGGTTAGGATCGGGCAGGACATGATTCTGAACGTAGCGGCGCAGGCCGGGGATCCGCTCGGCCAGCGGACCATGCTCGTCCCGCAAGTTGGCGAAAAACGCCTCCGGCGAGAGGCCTGGACGACGGTAGAGGACGACGACGAATTTCAGCATGGCAGGTCGAAGGCGAGAGGCCTTCTCTTGGCAGCCATCAGCGGCAGACGGCGAAATCGGCCATCCGCTACAAGGCGAAGGTTAGGTTCCAGTTGGTAGTGCTCGTGTAACCATTTCCACCAACTCGCCCGCGATATTTGTGGTGCCCTGAGCGCCGCGAAGCGCTGCTTCTCGCTTGTGCTTCGGCGCACGTGAGCCTGCATAGATGAAGTAAGGGGTAATCTTGTCCTTCGTGCGCAGCGCTTCGAGAAGCACGTAACCCTCACGTGGCCCTTCGTTCCGCCCCATATCAGAGATGATGGCGGCGAAACGTAGAGTGGAAAGCACCTGTAACGCCTCAGCAGTGGACAGAGCCAGCGTGAACTCAAGGCCCATGGATTCCATTGTTTGTCGTTCGAGAATGTTGTTATCTGGACGATCATCGACCCAGAGAACCTTGTTGTGCCAGTTGTCAACCACCTCATTGGCCGCCGCCTCGGATGCTTGGAAGCCTCCAAGGACCCGGCTGGCTACACTGCGCACCACCGATCCGACTTCTTCAAAATTTGATGGCGAAGCCTTGTTGTCTTTTGCAGTCGCCGCGGCGAGTGAGACAGCACCAAGAATCATCTTTTCAAATTGTTCTACAGTTAGTTGGGACACTGGTGAGTCGCGGCGCGTGCCGCGCTGACTCAGAGCACCGGAGGCCTGACCAACGATTTCCTTTGCTCGATCAGCGATCTTGGCGATCCGCCGCTCCCAGACGTCACCTTGAACGATCTGAGGAAGCTCATCGTCGTTCAGCGAGGCTTCGGCAAGGTAGACGAGGATGGGTTTCCCCGCGCCCCAGAACGCCCCCAACTCCGCGCCACACCAACTTGATTCAACCGATTTGCGTGTCGCGATGAAGATACATAGATCGCAACGCTCGACCGCAGCGCGAAGCTGTTCACGCAGTGATGCGCCGGACCGAATCTCAGCCGGATTCCAATACTCGACGCCTCGCAGTTCGAGTACGTCGGTGACGTTCTCGAACTCAGGCTTATTCTCGAACGAGTGACTGATGAAGGCAGTCATGATCGGGACGGCAACTCATTGATTCCGGACACCTTGCATGGTACAAGGCCCGCCAATGCTCGTCAACTTCGAGTCCGAGCCCTAGATCCTGGAGAGGGCGGGGGCAGGCCTCGAAGCTCGCGGCCTCGCCCCCGCTTGGAGATCCCGGAAGGAGGCCTACGGGTGGGAGGCGGCCATCTCCCCTCCGGCCTGCTTCCAGGCGTACATCCCGCCGAGGAGGCATGCGACGTTTTTGAAGCCTTGGGCCTGCAGATCGAGCACCGCCCGGGCGCTCGTGTGCTCACCCCCTCACGTGCAGTAGGTGATGACCTTCTTGTCTTTCGGCAGCTCGCCCATGCGGGAAGGGAGATCCGCCAGGGGCAGGGAGATCGCTCCCTTGGCGTGCTCGAGGTCGTAGGACTCCTTGCCACGGACGTCCACCAGTACGGCCTCTCCCTTGGCGATGGCCTGCTTGGCCTCTTCGGCCGTGATGCGGGGGGCGGCGGCCAGGGGATCGGCCGGCGGTTGCTGGACCGCTTGCGGAGCCGGCTCCTGGGCCGGAGGTTGTGGGGTGAGTTGGGGCTGGGCGATCGCGGAAACTCCCATGGCGATCCACAGGAGCCCGGCGATCCCAACCCATCTGGACTGCAATGGCATGTTCGAACCTCCTCAGGCTCTGCGGCCTCTCGGCCGCTGTTATGGGCTTGATTGTACAGGGTTGATTAGAGGCCGGCAGGGATGCCGGCGGTCCCAGGGGGGCTTCGCCTCGGGGGCCGGCACGGGGTTTGCCTCTGTTTCCGCCGCAGATGTCCGAGCGGGCTCGGCTTTCCAGCCGGGCTCCGGGAGGACTTTTCTTATGAAGGACTTGAAAGTCCATGCAGGAGATCGCCAACAACGTCAAGGAGCAGTACTACATTCTGGCCACGAGCACACGCACCGACGACCGTACCCGGGTTTTGAAACACGGGGAGAGCTTCGGGGTCTTCGACCGCGGGGGGGCGATCCGTCCCGTGGGGCTGGGCGAGATGGGCCTTTTCCATGAGGGGACCCGCTTCCTGAGCGCCTTCGAGCTGTTCGTCGAGAACCAGCGTCCGCTGCTGCTGAGCTCCACGGTACGGCGCGACAACGCGCTGATCGTGGATCTCACGAATCCTGACTCCGCGGAGGTCCCGGGGACCCTGGGAGCCCTGGCGCGGGACACCGTTCACATCTTCTCCATCAGCTTCCTCTGGGAGACGGCCTGGTACGCGCGGTTGCGCCTTCACAACTACGGCCTGAACGCCCAGGACCTCACCCTCTCGCTGCGCTTCGCAGCGGACTACGCGGACATCTTCGAGATCCGCGGCATGAAGCGGGAGCGCCGGGGGCACCGGCTCGACCCGGTGGTGGGCCGCGGCACGGCGGTCTTGGGCTATGAGGGGCTGGACGGCCGGGTGCGGCGGACCCGCATCACCTTCTCCCCCACTCCGGCTGAGCTGACGGACTCGCTGGCCTCGTTCCGCGTCCACCTGCCGTCGCGGGGCGAGCAGACGATCGACGTGACGGTGGCTTTCGAGTCCGGGCGCGAGACGCCGGCCACGGTGGGCTTCGCCAAGGCGCTGGAGCGGTCGGCCGCGGTGTTCGACGCCCGGCGGATCTCCTGCGCCGAGCTGGAGACCTCGAACGGGCGGTTCAACGAGTGGCTGGAGCGCTCCGCCTCCGATCTCCAGATGATGATGACGGAGACGCCGCACGGTTCCTATCCCTACGCGGGAGTGCCCTGGTTCAGCAGCGTCTTCGGCCGCGACGGCATCCTCACGGCGTACGAGATGCTGTGGCTGGACCCGGGGCCCGCCCGCGGGGTGCTCTCCTTCCTGGCCGCCACGCAGGCGCGGGAGGTGGTCCCCGAGAAGGACGCGGAGCCGGGCAAGATCGTCCACGAGATGCGCAAGGGGGAGATGGCCGCGCTGGGCGAGGTGCCTTTCGGCTGCTACTACGGCACGGTGGACGCCACGCCGCTGTTCGTCGTCCTGGCCGGCGCGTACTGGCGGCGCACGGGGGACCGCGCGTTCCTGGAATCGATCTGGCCGAACGTGGAGCGCGCCCTCTCCTGGATCGACGATTACGGGGACATCGACGGCGACGGTTTCGTGGAGTATTCGCGCCGGTCGAAGAACGGTCTTCGCTCGCAGGGATGGAAGGATTCGGACGACGCGGTGTTCCACCGGGACGGCACGCTGGCCGAGGGGCCGGTCGCCCTGTGCGAGGTGCAGGGCTATGTCTACGCCGCGCGCCGGCAGGCGGCCGAGATCGCCCGCGTGCTGGGCCAGCCGGAGCGGGCCGAGGCTCTGGAGCGCCAGGCCGAGGAGTTGCGGGAGAAGTTCGAGCGGGCTTTCTGGTGCGAGGAGATCTCCACGTATTGTCTGGCTCTGGACGGCGAGAAGCAGCGCTGTCAGGTGCGGGCTTCGAACGCGGGCCACACCTTGTTCGCGGGCATCGCCAGCCGGCCGAGAGCCTGGCGGGTGGCCCACACGCTGCTCAACGAGTCCTCGTTTTCGGGCTGGGGCATCCGCACGCTCGACGCCAACGAGGTGCGGTACAACCCCATGTCGTACCACAACGGCTCGGTCTGGCCGCACGACAACGCCGTCATCGCCGCGGGCATGGCGCGCTACGGCCGCAAGGACGGCGCGGCGAAGGTGCTTTCGGGGCTGTTCGACGCGAGCCTTCACTTCGATCTATGGCGCGTGCCGGAGCTGTTCTGCGGCTTCCGCCAGCGCGCCCAGGAGGGGCCGACGCTCTATCCGGTGGCGTGCGCGCCACAGGCCTGGGCCGCGGGCTCGGTCTTCCTCCTCCTTCAGGCCTGCCTGGGGCTGAACGTGGAAGCCCCCGGCAACCGCATCTGCCTGGACCGGCCCACGCTGCCAGACGGTCTCGACCGGGTCACTCTCCGCAACCTGCGGGTGGGTGAGTCCAAGGTGGACCTCGTCTTCCAGCGGTATGACCGGGACGTGGCGACCCACCTGGAGCACCGGGAGGGGGAGGTGGAGGTGGTGGTGGTGAAGTGACGGACGCTGTCCCTCGCCAGGGATTGAAATCCCTGGCTACCCGGCTCCCCTCCCTCCGAACCGGAATCACGGTAGGGACGCCAGTCACCTGGCGCCCCCTGCACAGATCCCAGCGTGCGTCTTTCTGGATTCGTAGTCCATCTGGCGGCCTTGAACCTGGAACCCACTGGATTCGAAAACCGATCTCAACCTTTCGAGATCCAAATTCCAGCGGTCCAGCTCGAAAGGTAATCCGCCTACAGTCTTGCGCTTTCCGGATCGGCCGGTGCGACCGCCGCCAGCGCGTCATTCCTGGGCACCTTGAACGCCATCGTCACCAGAAAGGTTCCGATCAGATAAAGCAACCCTCCGACGGGCGCCATCCCAGGAAGTTCGGCATCAACGTGGTAGGGAATCGGCTGGGGGGCCAGATCGTGCACCGGAGCCCCGCATATGGTAGAAGTCCTTTACTAAGCTCTTGAGATCAGATACACTTATAAGAATGCGGGCATCATGGAGTTGTTGAGGAAGACCAGGAAAGCCCCTCTTTTTCCATCCTCAGGTATGAGCTTCAGCCAAGTCTTGTATCTGCCGGACCTTGGCGATCCCAAGCCTTTGGTACGGGAGAACGTGCTCTCCACAGTAGGTAACACTCCGCTCGTCCGCCTGCAGAGGCTGTTTCCGGACCCGGGCCCGCAGGTCTACGCTAAGCTGGAGGCCTTCAATCCTGGCGGCAGCATCAAGGATCGGCCGGCTCTCCACATCCTTGAGGAAAGCCTGCGCTCCGGTCTTCTGAACCATAATTCCATAATCGTCGAATCGAGCTCGGGAAACATGGGCATCGGCCTGGCGCAGGCCTGCCGGTACCACGGGCTGCGCTTCATCTGCGTCGTCGATCCCAAGGCGTCCGTCCAGAACCTGAAGATCCTCCGTGCTTACGGCGCCGAGATCGATCTGGTCGCCGAGCCGGATCCGGAAACCGGCGAGTTCCTGCCGGCACGGCTCCACCGGGTGCGGACGCTGCTGCGACAGATCGAGAGCTCGTTCTGGCCGAACCAGTATGAGAACTTGAGCAATCCGCGCAGCCATTACCGGACGACCATGCACGAGATCGTGACGGCGCTGAACGGCCGGCTCGACTACCTCTTCGTGGGCACGAGCACTTGCGGTACGATCCGCGGCTGTGCCGAGTACGTGCGGGACCACGGGCTGCCGACGCGGGTCGTCGCCGTCGACGCGGTCGGGAGCCTGATCTTCGGCGACGTGCAGGAGAAGAGGCTGCTCCCGGGCTTGGGGGCCGGTATCAAACCGCCGCTCCTCGACCCTGCGCTCATCGACCGGTGTGTCCACGTGAGCGACCTGGAGTGCGTCGTCGGCTGCCGCCGCCTGGTCTCGCGGGAAGCGTTTCTGGCCGGCGGTTCTTCAGGAGGGGTCATCTCCGCCGTGGCGCGGCTGAGGCCCGAGCTGCCGTCCCAGGCGGTCTGCGCCGTGATCCTGCCGGACCGGGGAGAGCGGTATCTCGACACGGTCTATGACGACGACTGGGTGCGCGAGCACTTCGGAGACATCTCCAACGCCTGGAGCTGAGGGACAGGCCATGAATCTCCATCGCGACGTCCTGAGAGCTCTTCGTTTCGCCTGGCGGCGGCGTTCCTTTGCCGCGCTCGTCATCATCTGCATGGCTCTGGGGATCGGCGTCAACAGCGCGATCTTCAGCGTCGTCGACACGGCGCTCCTGCGCCCGCTGCCGTACGAGGATGCCGAGCGGCTCGCCGTCCTCATCGACCTCCACGGCGGGGCGGGCAGCGAGCAGGAGGAGCTCAACGTCTCGCCGCCGAACTTCCTGGCCTGGCGGGAGCAGAGCCGCTCGTTCTCGCAGATCGAGGCGATGGCGACGAGCTTTTTCAACCTCACCGTCGAAGGCCAGCCGGAGCGGGTCAAGGGAGCCTCGGTGACGGCGGGGCTGTTCCCGGTGCTGGGCGTGCGGCCGGTGCTGGGCCGGTTCCTGCTGCCGGAAGAGGACCGCCCGGGCGGCGCGAAGTCCGTGGTTCTCAGCCATGGCTTCTGGCGCGACCACTTCGGCTCTTCGCCGGAGGTGCTCGGACGGCCCCTGGCGCTCAACGGCGAAAGCTATACCGTGGTCGGCGTGATGCGGCCGGGTTTCCAGTTCCTGGACGACGCCGACCTCTGGGTCCCGCTTGCCATGGACCCCGCGGACCCGCCCCTGGCGGCCTCGCACTACCTGTTCGTCACGGCCCGGCTGAAGCCCGGGACGTCGATCGAACAGGCCCGCCAGGAGATGGCGACGATCGCGGACCGCCTCGCCCAGGAGCGCCCGGACACCAACGGCGGCTGGACCGTGCGGGTCACCCCCCTGCGGGAGCAGATCGTGGGCGACCTGCGCAAGGCCTTGATGGTGCTGCTGGCGGCCGTCGGGTCCGTGCTCCTGATCGCCTGCGCCAACGTCTCGAACCTGCTCCTGACCCGCGCCATCGAGCAGTCCGGCGAGTTCGCCATCCGCTCGGCCCTGGGGGCCAGCCGGCGCTTCCTGGTGCGGCAGATGGTGGTGGAGAGCGTGGTCCTGTCGCTCCTCGGCGGCGTGGTCGGGCTGGCGCTGGCCTGGGCCACGCTCCAGATCCTGCCGCGGATCGCGCCGAGCAACATCGCGCTGCTGCGCCATCTCGCGATCGACGGCCGGGTGCTCGCCTTCACGTTCCTGATCGCGCTTCTCGCGGGTCTCCTGCCCGTGCTGTTGCCGGCCCTCCAGGCTTCGCGGCCGGAGCTCCACACCATGCTCAAGTCGGGCAGCAAGCGGGCGAGCGGCGGCCTGCAGAGCCGCCGCGTCCTGAACAGCCTGGTGGTGGTGGAGATCGCCCTGTCGATCATCCTCCTGGTCTGCGCCGGCCTGATGATCCAGAGCTTCTCCCGCCTCTACGCTACGGACCCCGGCTTCCGGCCCGCCAACGTGCTGACGATGCAGGTCTCGCTCCCTGACTGGAAGTACCAGGAGCCGGCGCAGCGCATCGCCTTCTGGCGCGACGCCCTGGCCAATGTCCAGGCCATTCCCGGCGTGGTGGCCGCGGGAGCGACCAGCGCCCTGCCGGTCAACGAGTTCGGGGCCACCACGATCTTCATCGTGGAGGGCCAGACGTCGGGCAGCCCCAGCGACATCCAGGTGTCCAACTTCCGGCGGGTCACCCCCGGCTTCTTCAAGGCCATGGGCATCCCGCTGATCCAGGGCCGCCTCTTCGATCCGCATGACGACGAGAACCGCTCCGCCGTGGTGATCGTCAGCCAGGAGATGGCCCGGCGCTACTGGCCGAACCAGAACCCCGTCGGCCGGCGCATCCAGCGCGTGCGCAAGGCGGCGGACAACCCGTGGCTCACCGTGGTGGGCGTGGTGGGCGACGTCAAGGAAACCGGCCTGGGAGCAGCCCCTGAATCGACCTTCTACACGCCCTACCCCCAGAACACGAGCCCCAACATGAACCTGGTGGTGCATGCCTCGGTGGCCCCTCTGGGCCTGGTGGCTCCCGTGCGGCGCGCCATCCAGGCCGTGGACCGGGATCAGCCGGTGGCCGAGGTCACCACCATGGAGGACTGGATCTCCAACTCCCTGGCACAGCGCCGGTTCAGCACGTTCATGCTGTCGCTCTTCGCGGCGCTGGGGCTGGTGCTCGCCATCGTCGGCATCTACGGCGTGCTTTCCTATTCGGTGAGCCAACGCCGCCAGGAGATGGGCGTCCGGCTGGCTCTCGGCGCGGATGGCCGCAACCTGATCCTGCTGGTCCTGCGGCACGGCCTGACCCTCACCCTGGCGGGCCTCGCCATCGGCGTCGTCACGGCCCTGATCCTGACGCGCCTGATCGCCGGGTTGCTCTACGAGGTCCAGCCGACCGATCCGCTGACCTTCGCGGCGATCACCGCCGGGCTGCTGCTCGTCGGGCTCGCCGCGAGCTATGTGCCGGCGCGCCGCGCTTCCCGGGTCGATCCCATCGTCTCGTTGAAATACGAGTGAGGCGTCTCCGCTCCCGGACCGGCCTTCCCCGGGAGCCGCTCCCACTCGACGCGGCCGTCGCTCAGCTTGACCAGACGGTCGGCGGCCTCGTAGTAGCGGTCGTCGTGGCTGATCACGACGACCGTCTTGCCCTGAGCCTTGAGCCCCGGCAGGATCTCCCGGTAGAAGATCGCCTTGAACTGCGGGTCCTGGTCGGCGGCCCATTCGTCGAACAGATAGAGGGGCCGGTCTTCCAGGAAGGCCGCGATCAGGGCCAGCCGCTTGCGCTGCCCCTGGGAGAGGTCGGTCGTCGAGAAGGCTCCGTCCTCGATCCGCACCTTGCCGTCGAGGTGGAGCCGGGCCAGGAGCCCGGCGGCCGCGCCGTCTCCTTCCCCCCCGGCCAGCCGCTTGAACAGGAAGAAGTCCGCGAAGACGGCGGCGAACATCTGGCGGTAGTCGTCCCGGGTCTCGTCGGTGACGGGGACGCCGTCCAGCCGCACCTCGCCGCCTTCCGGCGGGTACAGCCCCGTCAGGATTTTCGCGAGGCTCGTCTTGCCGCTGCCGTTGCCGCCGATCAGGAAGACGATCTCGCCGGGCTTCAGCGTCAGGTGGACCGGGCCGACGGTGAAGTCGTCCGTCTCTCCCTCCCGGTGATAGGAGTGGCGGACGTCGACCAGCTCGAGGCTCTGCCACTCCGGGCTCTTCCTGGCCTCCGTGCCGGCCGGCGAGGGCGCCAGCCGCAGGCCGAGGCTCTCGATGGCCGCGGCGGCCACCGTGGCCCGCTTGAGAATCGGCAACGAGAGCAGCAGGACCTCGAGGGGCACCTTCAGATAGAGCAGGGCCAGCGTGTAGCCCACCAGCGCCGTCCAGTCGGGCGTGCGTCCTCCCAGACCGAAGAGGAGCGCGCCGAGCAGCGCGAAGAAGAGGAGGTTGCCCCACGTGTTGGCCAGCGTGAACACCGAGTTGCCGATGAGCTGCGAGCGGCGCATCGCCTCGCCGGTGGGGACCAGGTCCGTGGCGACGAAGGCCTCTCGCCGCCGGCGGTGCAGCTTGAGCTCCTTGCCGCCGTAGATCAGGTCCCGGAAATGGGCGAACATCGCGTCCGTCTCCACGCGCAGGCGGTCGAAGTACCGGCCGGTCCTGAAGACCGGCAGGGAGTAGCTGGCGATGGTGAGGGCCGTCGCGCCCAGGACCAGGAGGAACAGGGACGGCGAGAGCCAGAGCATGTAGGCGAAGGCCGTCACGATGACGGAGATCTGCATGCTGAGCATCGGCAACTGGGTCAGGGCCGTGGTGATCGACGTCACGTCGTCCGAGAGGGACGCCAGGAGCCGGTGGGCTCCCAGCTCTTCGAGGTCCCGAAGCGGAGCTTCCAGGATCTTGCGGCAGAGCTGCTGGCGCAGCTCGAAGATGGCCCTCGTGCTCACGGAGTCGAAGAGGAGCTGCGCCGCCAGGCGGGTCGTCGGCCCCAGCACGCACAACGCCGCGAAACCCCAGAGCAGCCGGCGGTCGAACGGACGGCTCAGCGAAGCGGTGATGAGGGCAATCAGCCCGGGATAGATGACCCCGCACAGGAGGCCGGAGGCGACGGCCGCCAGGGTTTTGAACCGTGCCCCGGGGAGCCCGCGCGAGATCTGGAGAAGAAAGGAAATCAGTTTCCAGGCTTCGGACATGCGTGCCTCTAGAGTGCCCCGGCGCTGCGCTCCGGCGCTCGGGAAGAATCCATTTCAACCCGGCCTTCGGTCAGCTTGACGAGGCGGTCCGCCACCTCGTAGTACGCATCGTCGTGGCTGATGACGAAGACCGTCTTTCCCCGCGCCTTGAGCTCGGCAAGGATCTCGAAGTAGAAGACCGCCTTGTACTGCGGGTCCTGGTCGGCCGCCCATTCGTCGAAGAAGTAGCAGGGCCGGTCCTCCAGGTAGGCGTTGAGCAGGGCCAGGCGCTTGCGCTGGCCCTGGGAC
>CAXTNS010000026.1:2472-12317 GCA_964245465.1 uncultured Thermoanaerobaculia bacterium | reverse complement strand
ACCCGGACCTTGTTGGCGAGTTGCAACCGGTCGAGATAGGCGGCGGCCGACTCGTCGAGGCTCGCGGCATCAGCGGCATCAGCGGCGATCAGGCTCTTGAATAGATGGAAATCGGAGAAGACGGCGGAAAACATCTGGCGGTAATCGTCGAGGCTCTCGGGCGTGACGGGCCGCCCGTCCAAGCGGATCTCCCCCTGCTCCGCCGGATACAGACCGGTGAGGACCTTGGCCAGGGTCGTCTTGCCGCTGCCGTTGCCGCCGATGAAGAAAACCAGCTCGCCGGGCGCGAAGGAAAGGCTGACGGGCCCGACGTGGAAGCCCTCGGCTTCCTCGCCGCGATAGCTGTAGGTCACGTCCACGAGATCGAGCGACCGCCAGCGGGGATCGAAACCGGGGCTCGCGGCCATGGGCTCCGCGGCGGCGGTGAGCTCGAGGCCGAGCTTGTCGAGCTTGTTGAGCGCCGCCGATGCACGGCCGAGGTGCGGCAGGATGAAGAGGATGACCTCGAGCGGGGTCATCAGGTAGAGCAGGACGAGAACGTAGCCCGTCAGCACGGGCTGCCCGACCCGGTCCGGCCCCAGGCCGAACAACAGGACGGCCACGACCAGGAAGAAGAGGAGGTTGCCCCACACGGCCGTGGCCGCGAAGATCGCGTTGCCGATGAAGGTGAAACGGCGGATCGATTCGCCCACCGGAATCAGCTCCTCCTCGAAGAGGATCTGGCGGCGGCGGCGCTGGAGCTTCAGCTCCTTGGTGCCGTAAACCAGGGCCCGCAGATGCGAGAACAGGGCGTCCCGCTCCTCGCGCAGCCGCCGCAGGTACTGGTTGGCCCGCTGCATGGGGAGCTGATAGCTGAGGATGCCGACCGCCATGAAACCGAGGGTCCCCAGCAGCAGCAGCCACGAGATCCAGCCCAGGTAGACGAGACACGCCAGGGCGATGACGACGTTCATGATCAACCGGGGAAGCTGCGTGAGCGCGTTGCTGAGGGCCGTGACGTCGTCGGAGAGAGTGGCCAGGAGCCGGTCGGGACCGATCTCCTCCTGCTTTTCCAGCGGGCTCGCGAGGATGCTCCGGCAGAGCTGCAGGCGCACGCCGAACGTGGCCCGGGTGCCGGCCTGGTCGAAGAGCCCTTGCGAGACGAGGCGAGTCAGCGAAACCAGCACGCCCAGGGCGATGAAGCCCGCCAGCAGCGGCGCGGCCCTCCGGTGCGCCAGGGCCGAGTTGATCAGGACCACCAGGACGGTGTAGCCGATCCCGCTCAAGAGTCCCGCGACCAGGGCGGCCACGACGGCCGCATAGGAAAAACTGATCTGACGGGACATCCGCAACAAGAAAAACAAAAGCTTTATCATTTTAACCCTTATCGAACGCTTGCAGCATACCACAGCCTATTGTATGGTCCCGGGGCGAAAGGAGCACTGATGATTTGCACGGTCGAAGAAGAAAAAGCCGTGGATGATCTCTGCCGTCTGGCGTTGGGAAAAACCGCCAGCAGCATGTTCGAGGTCGCCGTCGACCTCGAGGTTTTCACCAAGGTCCAAGGGCGATCCGTGCCGCTCGAAGAGTTGGGGGACATGTTGTCGATGCCGCCGGCCTCGGTTCGCCTGCTGGCCCAGTTCCTCTGCCGTGAAGGGCTGATGACCTATCGGGACGGCAAGGTGACGAACACTCCCGTCGCGGAGAAGTTCCTCACGTCGGACAACCTGATCCTCAAGGAAATCAAAGAGCTGAGGCGATACTCCGTGTCGGCGGAACAGGCGCGCGCGCGCCTGTTGGCTCCCGCCGGCCAGCACCGCTATCAGACCCTCACCGACGAGCAGTTTTATTTCAACAACAATCCGCGGCGCGTCGTCTGGGGAGAGGAGCTGGCGCAACGGTATGATTTCACGCGCCACCGGCGCCTTCTGGACGTAGCCGGCTCGTCGGGTGGCCTTTCCATCGGCATCCGCAAACATCACCCTCACCTGCAATGCACCCTGTTCGACCTGCCGAAATCCGAGCCTTTCGCCGCGAAGGTCATCGGCGACGCGGGTCAGACCGGCGGCATCTCCTTCGTGGGCGGCTCGTTCCTCACTGACGAGCTCCCCCGGGGGGCCGACGTGGCCCTCATCGCCAACGTCCTCCACAACTGGCCGCCCGAGGAGGACCTGCTGATCCTCCGCAAGATCCATGACGCGCTGGAGCCCGGCGGGGTCCTCCTGGTCTTCGAAGCGTTTTTCGAGGACGACTGGAACGGCCCCGCGCAAGCGATCATGCAGGCCTTCATCCTGAGCGACAGAGGCTGGCAGCCGTCCTTCGGGGAGATGGAGCGACTGGTGGCCGAGGCTGGCTTCGTCGATCTCGAGCGCCGGAACACCTCGCTTCTCATCGCCCACAAGAAAAGCGCCTAGACCTTTCTAATCCCGCGCCGCGAGCAGGCGCTTCAGCGCCCCCGCCAGGGTCTCGACCCGGGGGGCGCGGAGCAGGGAGTAATGATCGCCATCGATCAGGTGGAGATCGGTGTCCGCGAGCCGTTCCCAACCGAAGGTGGGGTCCACGGTTCCCGAGGGCATGGAGCCGCCGGCCCGGAAGAAGGCGACGCACCCGCCATAGCCTCCCGGGGTGTAGCCGCGGGCGGCCCGAAGGTGGCGGCGGAAGACGTCGAAGAGATCCTGGAGCTGGGGGGCCTCCAGGTCCGGCGGCAGGATTCCCTCGGCGCGGCCCAGCGTCAGCAGACGGTCGAGCCCGGCTTCGCGGTCCAGGCCTTCCAGCACCTCCACGCCGAAGGATGGCGCCCGCCCGGAGAGCCGCACCAGGTCTGCCGCCAGGCGAACCAGCAGCTCTCCGTCGCCGGGCTCCTCTCCGCCCTCCCGTGCCGGCGCCGCGACGTCGATCATGGCGAGCAGCGCCACGTCCTCGCCGGCGCCTTCGAGTTGGCGGGCCATTTCGTAGGCGATCGTCCCGCCGAGGGACCAGCCGCCCAGGAGGTACGGTCCCTCCGGCTGGACCTCCCGCACCGCCTCCAGGTAAAAGGAGGCCAGGGACTCGAGAGAGGCCGGAGCGCCGTCCGGCACGGCCTGGAGACCGTAGACCGGGCGGTCCGAGCCCAGGCTGCGGGCGAGGTCCCGGTAACAGAAGACGTTGCCCCCCACGGGATGGACAAGGAACAGCGGCCGGCCCTGGCCCCTGGTCTGGAGCGGTACCAGGGGACGGCGGCCCGGCGCCTGGCCCCTGCGCAGCAGCGAGGCGAGCCGTTCCACCGTGGCCGCCTCCAACACCGAAGAGACCGGGAGCCGGACGCCGAAAGCCTTCTCGACGCGGGTCGTCAGGCGCACGGCGGTCAGCGAATGCCCCCCCAACTCGTGGAAGTCGTCCTGGACGCCAATGGGGGAGAGCCCCAGGACCTCCTCCCAGAGCGTGAGGAGCTGCCCTTCCAACTCGTCCCGCGGCGGCACCGGGGCAGCCTTCGTCTTGCGGGCCGCCTCTTCCGGGGCCGGCAGGGCGCGGCGGTCGAGCTTGCCGTTGACGGTGAGCGGCAGCCCGGCAAGAGGGACGAAGGCGGCGGGCAGCATGTAGTCCGGCAGGGTCTGACGGAGGAAGCCGCGCAGCTCTCCGGCCGCGGGCGCCTCGGCGCCCCGGGGCACGACGTAGGCCACCAGCCGCGCCTCCTGCGCGCCCGGGTCCCGGCGCGCCGCCACCGCCGCCGCCCGCAGCGCGGGATGGGCGAGCAGGGCGGCCTCGACCTCCCCGAGCTCGATACGGAAGCCGCGCACCTTCACCTGGTCGTCGAGGCGGCCCAGGAACTCGACGGTACCGTCAGGGAAGTGGCGCGCCCGGTCGCCCGTGCGATAGAGGCGCTCGCCGGAACGGGACGGGAACGGGTGCGGGATGAACCGCGCCGCCGTCAGGTCCGGGCGGTTGCGGTAGCCGCGCGCCACGCCCGGACCGCCGAGGTAGAGGTCCCCGGCCACACCGGGAGGGACGGGCTCGAGGCCGTCGTCGAGGACCAGCATGGCCCCGTTGGCCAGGGGCCGGCCGATGGGCACCGAGCCGCGGGGCGGATCGCCGGGGCGGCAGACCCAGTCCGCGACGTCGATCGTGATCTCCGTCGGGCCGTACTGGTTGCGCAGGGTGGCGGGCACGCGGGCGAAGAACGTCTCCTGGACGTCGAGCGGCAGGGTCTCGCCGCCGGAGAAGACGAAGCGCAGGCTCCGGCACTCCTCGATCCCCTCCTCCGCGAGGAAGGCCTTGAGCATCGAGGGCACGAAGTGGACGAGCGTGATGCCGTGCTCGCGGATCGTGCTCACCAGGTAGGCCGGGTCCTTGTGACCGCCGGGCCGGGCGAGCACGACCCGGGCTCCGGCCATCAGCGGCGCGAAGCATTCCCAGACCGAGAAGTCGAAGCTGAACGCGGCTTTCTGCAGCACGCGGTCAGCCGCCGTCACGGGATAGGCGCGTTGCGCCCAGGCGAGGCGGTTGACCACGCCGCGGTGGGCCACCTCGACTCCCTTGGGCCGCCCGGTGGAGCCGGAGGTATAGATGACATAGGCCGCCTGGTCCGGCCCGAGGCGGCGCTCCAGCCGGTCGTCTCGGCCATCCCCGTCTTCGAGACCGAGCACGGGGATGTCGAGCTCCGGCAGATTCCTGGCCAGGTGCGGCTGGGACAACAACACCCGCAGACCCGAATCCTCGATCATGAACGCCAGCCGCTCGCCCGGATACTCCGGGTCCAGGGGGACGAAGGCGCCGCCGGCCTTCAACACGGCGAGCAGGCCCACCAGCATCCCTGGCGACCTCTCGACGCACAGCCCTACGCGGGTCTCCGGCTCGACCCCCAGTGCGCGCAGCCGGTGGGCCAAGCGGTTCGCCCGCCGGTCCAGCTCGCGATAGGTGAGGGTCCCCTCCTCCCACTCCAGGGCCACGGCGCCGGGGGTCCGGTCCACCTGCTCCTCGACCAGCTCGTGCAGGCAGCGGTCCGCAGGGAAGGGAGCCGCGGAGTCGTTCCATTCGACCAGGATCTGGTAGCGCTGGTCCGCCGAGAGCAGCGGCGTCTCGCGGCAAGGGGCGGCCGGCTCCCGCGCGATGGCCGCCAGGGCCCGCAGGTAGAGCTCGGCGAAGCCTTCCACTTGCGCGGGGTGAAGCTCGCGCGTGTCGTACTGCAGGGCGAGCCTCAGGCGCGAGCCGTCGATGGCGCGCGAGAAGCTGACGGCCAAGGGGAAGTTGGTTTCCGCCACGTCCTCGGAGCCCAGCAGGGCGAGCCCCGTGACGCCCTGGAGGACGTGGAAGTGGACGTAATTGAAGGAGACTTCGAACAGCGGCTCGCCGGCTCCGAGCCGCCGCTGCAGCTCGGCCATGGGATAGCGCCGGTGGGGCATCAGCTCGCGTTCCAGGCGGAAGGCCTCCCGCGCCAGGTCGCGCCACGAGCCTGAGAGGTCCCGGAGCCGGAAGGGCACGGTGTTGAGGAACAGGCCGAGGGCCTGCTCGGCGCCGGCGCTCTCCGGCCGGCCGTTGGAAACCAGGCCGGTCAGAACGTCGCGGCTCCCCAGCAGCTCGCCGACCGTCCGCAGGTGGGCCGCCAGGAGCACGCTCTTGAGCGGCACCTCCGCGGACGCGGCCAGCTCGCCCAGATCCTCGACCAGGGCGGCGGGAAGGATGCGATGGACGGTCCGCACCCGGGCCTCACCGTCCGCCGCGGCACCGGGCCAACGGGGCAGACGCAGCGAGGTGCGATCCGCCAGGTGGGCGGACCAGTAGTCCCAGTCCGCCGTCCCCGTCAAGGCCTGCTGCTCCAGGGCCACGAAATCGCGGAACGCCCGGGCGGGAGGGGGCGCCGGGGGAACATCGCCTTCCAGCTCCGCGCGGTAGAGCCGGAACAGGTCGGCCAGCATGGAAGCGACGCTCCAACCGTCGAGGATGGCGTGGTGCTCGGCCCAGGTGAGCTGCACCTCCCCCTCGCCGAGGAGCTGGAGGTGGAAGCGGACGAGAGGTGCCCGGGTCCAATCGAACCGGCGGGCCTTCTCCTCCTCGAACCGGGCCTGGACGGCGGCCTCCCGCTCCTCCGGGGAAAGGCCCCGCAGATCCTCGACCCCGAGCGGGATCTCCGCCTCGCGATGCACGAGTTGCACGGGCTGGCTGAAGCCGTCGAGATCGAAGGAGGTACGCAGGGCCGGATGGCGCGAGGCGAGCTTCGCCAGCGCCCGGCGCAGGGCCTCCGGGTCGATCTCTCCCTGGAGGTGGAATGTGGTGACGTTGTGGTAGGCCAGCGACTCCGGGCTGTACGCGCTGTGGAAGAGCATGCCCATCTGGAGCTGCGAGAGCGGATAGGCGTCCTCGATGTCGTTGGGCAGAACCGACCGGTCCTCCGCGTCCAGGCCCGCGAACGAACCGGCCGGAGCGGCGTCCTCCGCCGCGCCCGCGGGCTCCGCGAGCCGGTGCGGGATCAGCTCAGCGATCGTCTGGTGCTGGAAGATCTGGGGCAGCGACAGGCGCAGCCCGCGCTTCTCGGCCAGCGAAAGCACCCGGATGCTGCGGATCGAGTCGCCGCCCAGGGCGAAGAAGTTGTCGTGCACGCCGACCCGGTCGACTTCCAGGACCTCGGCCCAGACCTCGGCCAGAGCCGCTTCCTCGGGCGTGCGGGGCGCGGCGTACCCGGCCTCAAGGCCGGGGCGAACGGCGTCGGGCTCCGGCAGGGCCCGGCGGTCGATCTTGCCGTGAGCCGTCAGGGGCAGGCTCTCCAGCACCACGAAGACGGCCGGCACCATGTGCTCGGGCAGCCGCTCGCGGAGGAATGCCCGCAGTTCCTCAACCCCGGGCGCGGCCGCGGTGACCGCGCCACCGGTGCCCAGGTAGGCCACCAGGCGCTTCTCCCCCTGGCCGCCGCGGGCCAGCACCACGACCTCGCGCACCGCCGGGTGCTGGGCCAGCGCCGCCTCGATCTCTCCGGGCTCGATGCGGAAACCGCGGATCTTGACCTGCTGGTCGGCTCGCCCCAGGTACTCCAGCTCGCCGTCGGGCCGGCAGCGGGCGAGGTCGCCCGAGGCATAGAGCCGCGCTCCGGGCCAGGGGCCGAAAGGATCGGGAACGAAGCGCTGCGCCGTCAGCTCGGGGCGTCCGAGATAACCGCGGGCGAGGCCCGCGCCGCCGCCGTGGATCTCCCCGGGCACGCCCAGGGGCACCGGCTCGCCCTCCGGATCGAGGATCTGGAGGTAGAGGTCCGGGATGGGCACGCCGATGACGCTTCCCCGGTCGCGGTCGGCTTCGCCCAGGGCGCGGGAGGTGACGTGCACGGTGGTCTCGGTGATTCCGTACATGTTGACCAGCGTGGGCCGCCGGTCGCCGTGGCGGGCGAACCAGGAGCGCAGCCGCCGGGGCTCCAGGGCCTCGCCGCCGAAGATCACCCAGCGCAGGGCGAGCTCGCCCTGCCCTCCGGGTTCCTCCTCGACGGCGGCGAGCTGGTGGAAAGCCGAGGGTGTCTGGTTGAGCACCGTCACCCCTTCCTCGACGAGCAGGGAGTAGAACGCCTCCGGCGAACGGCTGATCCAGTAGGGCACCACCACCAGCCGTCCCCCATGGAGCAGCGCGCCCCACAGCTCCCAGACCGAGAAGTCGAAGGCGTAGGAGTGGAAAAGGGTCCAGACGTCGCGCTCGTCGAAGCCGAACCATTCCTCCGTGGCCGTGAACAGGCGAACCACGTTGGCGTGGCTGACGGGCACGCCCTTGGGAGTGCCCGTCGAACCCGACGTGTAGATGACGTAAGCCGTCGAGTCGGGCAGGCCGGGAGCCCTGCCGGGATCTGCGCCCGTTTCCTCCAACTCGTCGAGCAGGACGGTCTCGATTCCCTGCCGGCCGAGCTTGCCGCTCAGCTCGCGGACGCTGACCAGCACGGGCGCGCCGGCATCCTCCAACAGGAAGCGCAGCCGCTCCTCCGGATACGTGGGATCGAGCGGCACGTAGGCCCCCCCCGCCTTGAGCACGCCCAGGATCGCGGTCACCAGCTCGAGCGACCGGTCGAGCCACAGGGCCACGCGGACCTCGGGGCCGACGCCGAGCCGCCGCAGGCGCGCCGCGAGAGTGTCGGCGCGCGCGTTCAATTCGGCATAGGTGAGCCGCTCGCCGCCGCAGACGGCCGCGATGGCGCCGGGCGTGCTGGCCACCTGCCGCTCGAACAGATGGTGAAGACAGGCGCCGGCGGGGAACGGCCGGTACGCCGCCAGCGGCTCGCGGGCGAGCTCGTGCCACTCGTTCTGCGTGAGGATGGGCAGCCGCGTGATCGGAGTGCCGGGCTGGGACACCGCCGAGGCCGCCAGGGTCTCGAGGTGCCCGAGCAGGCGGTCGATGGTCTCGCCGTCGAAGAGCGCCCGCTTGTACTCCAGGCCCGCCTCGAGCCCGCGCGCCGTTTCGAACAGGCGCAAAGTCAGGTCGAAATTGGCCGTTGCGGTCTCGACGGGCAGCAGGCTCCACGTCAAGCCCGGCAGGCGCAGGTCCTCGGCCGGCGCGTTCTGCACCACGAACATCACTTGAAACAGGGGCGTGCGGCCCAGGTTCCTCTCCGGCGCGAGGTCCTCGACCAGCCGCTCGAAGGGCAGGTCCTGGTGCGTGCTGGCGCCCAGCGCAACCTCGCGGGCCTGCGCCAGGAAATCCTCGAAGGACGGCCCCTGGGAGGCGTCGAGCCGCAACACGAGGGTGTTGACGAACAAGCCGATCAACCCCTCGATCTCCACCCGGTTGCGATTGGCGATCGGCGTGCCCATCACCACGTCGCCTTGGCGCGAGAGGCGGTGCAGGAGCGCCGCGAAGACCGCCAGCAGGGTCATGAAAAAGGTCGTCCCACGACCGCGCCCCAACCGGTGCAGGGCCAGCCGCAGCTCCGCGGGGAACACGCGGGTGCGCAGCCCGCCGGCGAGCGAGGGGGTCGCCGGGCGCTCCCGGTCGAGCGGCAGGTCGAGCCCGTCCGGCAGACCGGCGAGTTGGCGGCGCCAGTACGAAAGCTGCTCTTCCAGGACGTCTCCCGCCAGCCACCGCCGCTGCCAGCACGCGAAGTCCGCGTACTGGATCGGCAGCTCGGGCAGGGGGGACGGCATCCCCGCGGCAAACGCTTGGTAGAGAGCGCCGGCCTCGCGCACGAGCACGCCGGTCGACCACCCGTCGGAAACGATGTGGTGGAGGTTGAACAGCAGGACGTGATCGCCGCCGTCCAGGCGCACCAGGGCGCTGCTCACGAGCGGCCCGCGGGCGAGGTCGAACGGCCGCCGGGCCTCTTCCTCGGCGAGGCGCCATGCCTCAGCCTCCCGGAGGGCCGCGGGCAGGGCCGAGAGGTCGATCCGGGACAGGCCCTCGGGACGGGGCGGACGGATCTCCAGCGCCGGCTGGCCGGCGACCGTGGGGAAGCTCGTACGCAGCACCTCGTGCCGGCGCAGGACCTCGGACAGGGCGGCCTCCAGAGCGGCTGGCCGCAACTCTCCCGCCAGCCGGACGGCGCGCGGCACGTTGTACGACGAGGAGCCGGGGTCCATCTGATAGAGGAACCAGAGCCTCTGCTGGGCGAAGGACAGGGGCAGCTCGAAGCCGCGCGGCACCGGCCGCAGGGGCGGTGCCGGTTTCCCCTCCCGGGCACGGACGATCCCGTCGATCCGTCGCGCCAGCCGGGCCGGCGTGGGCTCCTCGAACAGCGCCCGCAACGGCACTTCGATCCCAAAAGCGCGCCGCACGCGCGACATGAGCTGGGTGGCGAGCAGGGAGTGCCCGCCCAAGGTGAAGAAATCGCCCGCGGGGTCCACTCGCTCGACCTTCAGGACCTCGGCGAAAAGCTCGAGCGGAGCTCCTCGGCGAGCGAGCCCGCGGCAGGCGCCGTCCCCGGAGCGGAC
>CAXTNS010000026.1:0-2462 GCA_964245465.1 uncultured Thermoanaerobaculia bacterium | reverse complement strand
GAGGAACACGAAGCCGGCCGGCAGCATGTAGTCCGGCAACCGGTCGCCGAGCCAGAAGCGCAGCTCGCCCGCGCTCACCTCGTCGCCTACCACGTAGGCGTCGAGCCGCCGCTCACCCGGCTGGTCCCCGCGCGCGAGGACGACGCTCTCGCGCACGGCGGGGTGTCTTTCCAGGGTGGCCTCGATCTCCCCGAGCTCGATCCGGAAGCCGCGGATTTTGACTTGATGATCGAGGCGTCCCAGGAACTCGATCACACCTTCGGGCCGGCGGCGGACCAGGTCCCCCGTGCGGTACAGGCGCGCGCCCGGCTCGCCGCTCCACGGGTCCGGCAGGAACCGCTCGGCCGTGCGGCCGGGCTGGTGGAGGTAGCCGCGGCTCACGCCCGCGCCGCCGATCCAGAGCTCGCCGGGGACGCCGGCGGGCAGCAGGCGGCCGGCGGCGTCCACCACGTAGACCCGCGAGTTGGCGAGGGGCCGGCGGCCCAGCGGCAGCACGCCGCCGGAGCCGGTCTCGCCGGGCTGCCAGCGGTGGGTCAGGACGCCGACCGTCGTCTCCGTCGGGCCGTAGTGGTTGAGGAGCACGCACTCCGGCGCGGCCGCGCGGATCCGCTCGGCGTGGTCGCGGAACGACGCCTCGCCGCCGAGGATGAGGAAGCGCCGCGGCAGCGGGCCGGCGAGGCGCGACGGAGTCTCCAGCGCCAGCAGGTGCGAGGGCACGATCTTGAGCACGTCCACGCGGTGGCGGTCGAAGTATTCGGCCATCGCCTCCGGGTGCCCCAGGCGCTCCTCGGAGATCACGTGCAGGCAGCGGCCCGTGAGCAGGGCGGGGAACAGGCTCGTGTTGCCCAGGTCCGCGGCCAGCGTCGATACGGTGGCGAAGCTCTCGACGGCTTCGAGGTCCAGCCGCTCCAGGACGCCGTGCACGTAATTGAGGAGCTGCCGGTGCTCCACCCCCACGCCGCGCGGCGTGCCCGTCGACCCCGAGGTGAAGAGCACGTAGGCGAGTTGCTCCGGCGCGCTGGCGAGGCCGGGGTTGGCGAGCCCTTCCCCCGTCCCGGTCTCTTCGACCTGTAGGATCCGGAGACCGGATTCCGGGAGCAGCGCTCGCAGACCCTCCGTGGCGATCGCCACGGGGACGCGGGCGTCGGCGAGCATCTGCCGGACCCGCTCGCGGGGTAAGCGCGGGTCGAGCGGCAGGTAGGCTCCCCCCGCCTTGAGCACGCCGAGCAGAGCGACGATCACCTCGCTCGAGCGCTCCAGGCAGAGCGCGACGGGCACCTCGGGACCGATGCCGAGGGCCCTCAGGCGGCGGGCCACGGCGTTGGCGCGCGCGTTCAGCTCGGAGTAGGAGAGGCAGCGGTCTTCGAACACCACGGCCGGAGCGTCCGGCACCCGGACCGCTTGGGCTTCGAACAGGCCGTGGACCGACGCCGGCCCGGCCCACTCCCGGCTCTCCACCCCGGCGTCGAGGAGCTGCCGCCGCTCGGCTTCCCCCAGAAGAGGCAGCTCGTCGAGCCGGCCGTCTGGCGACTCCGCCAAGCCCGCGAGCAGACGCTCCAGATGGCCGATCACCCGCCGGGCCGTTGGCTCGTCCCAGAGCTCGCTCTTGTATCCAAGCGTCCCCTGGAGGCCGCCGTCCTCTTCCCAGACGGTCAGCGTCCAGTCGAACTTGGCCTCCGCGTTGCCGGCCTCCAGGGACGTGATCCGCAGGCCCGGGAGGTCGGTCGAGCCCCCTGGAGCGTTCTGGAGCGTCAGCAGCACCTGGAAGACCGGTGTGTGGTCGAGGTGCCGCTGCGGCGCCAGCTCCTCGACGAGGCGCTCGAACGGGACGTCCTGGTGGGCGTAGGCGTCGAGGGCCGACGAGCGGACCCGGCGCAGCAGGGCGCGCGGGCTCTCGCCGCCGTCGAGCGTGGTGCGCAGCGCCAGCGTGTTGACGAAGAGGCCGATCAGCGGCTCGATCTCGGGCCGCGTCCGGTTCGCGATCGGCGTGCCCACGACCAGGTCGCTCTGGCCAGTGTAGCGTTCGAGCAGGGCGCAATAGCCCTCGAGGAGGACCATGAAGAGGGTCGCCGACTCGCGCCGGGCGATGGCCTTCAGCCGGGCCGTATCCGTCGGTGCCAGGCGTAGCGGCACGCGGGCTCCGAGCCGCCCCGGCCCCGTCCGCGGCCGGTCGGTGGGCAGCTCCAGGACCGCCGGCGCTCCCGCGAGGTGCTGGCGCCAGAAGCGGAGCTGGCGCTCCAGCGTTTCCCCCTGTAGCCAGGAGCGTTGGCAGAGGACGAAGTCGCCGTACTGAACGGGCAGCGGCGGCAAGGACGGCGGGAACGGCGGCCGGCGGGCCAGGGCGCGGTAAACGGCCACGGCCTCGCGCACCAACACTCCCATCGACCAGCCGTCGGAGACGACGTGGTGCATCACCAGGAGGAGGGCGTGCTCGCGGCTGCCCAGGCGCAGCAGGGCCGAGC
>CAXTNS010000025.1:20126-23363 GCA_964245465.1 uncultured Thermoanaerobaculia bacterium | reverse complement strand
CTCCGACAGCCAGCGGCGCCAGTCCGACCGGGTCTACGCCCGCATCGGCGGCATCGACAAAATCAACGTCCTGCCCACGGACACGGCTTACCAGGGAACGCCGAGCGCCCTGCGCAGCGCCAATCTCGGCCTCCGTCTGGAGGACGCCGTCGAGGGCGGGAAGATCCCCTCCGCCAAGGCCGTCAACGCCACCAGCGTGCTCCGGGACGCCCGGGTGCGGGTGCGCTCGGAGTTCGCCGACCAGGAGCGCGAGGTCTCCGGCATCGGCGCCGATTACTCCGCGATGAACGGCTACGAGATCGAAGAGGGCCGCGACCTCTCGGCCGAGGATTTCGCGGCCGGCTCGCAGGTCGCCGTGCTGGGCTCGGAGGCGGCGAGCGTCTTCTTCCCCACGGGCGAGATCGTGGGAAAACCCCTGCGCATCGGCGACGTGCCGGTGACCGTGATCGGCGTCTACCAGGAGAAGAACTTCCGCTTTCGCGAAGGCCAGCAGAACATCTTTGCCTGGCGCAACAAAATCGTGGCCGTGCCTTCGCTCCTGGTGGCCGTGCGCATGGAAGGAGACGAATACCACCGCCTGGACCGCGTCACCTTCCGCGTCCCCGACATCGACGCCATGGTGGACTTCTCCCAGGAGCTCTCCTCGCTCGTCACCGCCAACCACCGGCTCCAGGAAGACTTCCGCATCGAGGACGTGCACAAGCGCATGGAGCGCCGCAGGAGCCAGGGGGACGTCTACAACATCGTCTTCATGCTCTCGGGCATCCTCGCCCTCCTCGGCGGCGGCATGGTCAACGTCAACATCCAACTCGCCTCGCTCAAGGAGCGGGTGCGCGAGGTGGGCGTCAAGATGGCGATCGGCGCCTCGGGCCGCGAGATCTTCAAATCGTTCATGACCGAAGCCCTGCTGCTCACCCTGCTCGGCGCCGCCGCGGGCTATGTCATCGGCATCGCCTTTTCCTGGGTGATCACGAAGTCGATCGGAGTCCCCATGGCGATCGCTCCCATGAGCTTCCTCTGGGCCACGGCGCTGGCCGTGATCTTCGGTTTCCTGTTCGCCCTCTACCCGGCCGCCAAGGCCAGCCGGCAGTCGCCGATGGAGGCGCTGCGCTATGAATGAATCAATCTCTCTGGATGTAGGGGCGGCCCTGCGTGGCCGCCCTGAGCCGCAGGGCGCCCACATGGGGGCGCCCCTACAGAAGCGCCGCCATGGCCTCGGCACCCGTCTCGCCCTGGTCTGGGAGGTCGTCACCGGTGGCCTGATTGAATTGTGGGCGCACAAGCTGCGCTCCCTGCTCACCCTGACCCTGCTCATGCTCGGCGTTTTCGCCTTGGTGGTGATGACCTCCGTGCTCGACGGCGTCAAGGACAAGGTCTCCACCGGCTTCGCCGGCATGAGCTGGGACGGCACGCTCAATCTCATCCCCCGGCAGCCCAAGACCTCCGAGGAGCAGAAGCGCTTCGCCATGAGCACCGGCCTGCGCTACGAGGATCTGTCCCGCGTGGCCGCGCCTCATCCCATGGTGCTGGGATTCTCCCCCCGGGCCGTCCGGCGCAGCATCGTGCAGGTGGCCGCCGGGGCCGAGCGGGTCTTCGTCACTGGCGTCACCTCCGAATATTCGTTCCTCATGGATCGCCCGGTCGGCCTCGGCCGCGGCATCACCGAGGACGACCAGCGGCGGCACTCGACCGTGGCCGTGGTGGGCGCCACGCTCGCCTCCAAGCTCTTCGGCGGCAGCGATCCCGTGGGGCGCGACCTGGTGATGGAGGGCGTGCCCTACCGCATCGTCGGCGTGCTGGCCGGCGGGCAGATCTTCAACGAAGAGATGTGGCAGGACGCCAATGGTGTGCTCATCCCGCTCGAAACCTACATGGACCGGATGGACCCGGACCACCAGCTCACGCTTGTCTCCGTAAAGCTCAAGTCCACGCGCGACCTGGAAGAGGTTTCCGCCGCCCTGCTGGCCCGCGCCCGGCAAGCCCATCATGGCATCGAGGACGTAGAGGTCAAGGACCTCGACGCCGAGCTGGCGCGCGCCCACGAGGAATTCGCGGGCGAGCTGCACGGCTGGAGCGTGGTTCTGTTCAGTCTCGCCGGCACGGTGCTGCTGGTGGGTGGCGTGGGCGTGCTGTCCGTGATGCTGATCTCCTTCTCCGACCGGCGCTACGAGATCGGCCTGCGCAAGGCGATTGGCGCCAACGACGGACAGATCCTGACCCAGTTCCTGCTCGAAGCCGTGGTGCTGGCCGCGATCGGCGCCTCGATCGGCACGGTGGCCGGCAGTGGTCTCTGCCGCGCCCTTTCCGACAAGTTCCCCTGGGGTCTCGTGGTCAATCCCTATGGCCTTGCCGCCGCCTGGGGAATCGCCCTCCTCCTCGCCGTCGCCTTCGGTCTCTACCCGGCGATCCGCGCGGCCCGCCTGTCGCCGATGGAAGCGATGCGGTAAGGCCGGTCGTTTTTTCCTGATACTTCCTGACATTTGGCAAGGTCCATGCCGGTTTCCAGCAAACCGGCGGGCCCGCCGTTCACCTCCATGCGGAAAATTAGCAAGGTCCGCGAGGTATTTTGCTGATTTACAGCAAATCAGGGCACGTAGTTATTAGCTTTACCCGCGCTGGCGTGTGCCGTACCATCGTGGCGATGAAGAAAAATGAGGAAGAATTCGGTTACTATTACTTCCTTGGAAGAGCCCTGTCAAAGGGGAGAAAGCGCCTGGGTTGGAATCAGGAGGTCGCCGCAGAAAAGATAGGAATCCACCCGAGCGACGTGAGCCGGATCGAAAATGGAAAGAAGCCGCTTACCGAGGGCCTTCTGTTCGAAATCTGCCGGCTCTATGGAGTCCAAATCGGCGAGGTCACGAGTGAAGCTCATGACCAATATCAAGGCTACCTTCGGAAAAAGGAACCGAGGCAGGATGAGCTGGTCGAGCCGCTTCTGCCGGACCACCCTTTCGCCTCGCAGGTTGTCGAAATCTATGATCAATACGTTCAATCCCGGCAGGAAAAGGAAAGAGAGCTTTTCCTGAGCATCCTGCGGTACCTTGAGCTGCTGAGGACCGCCCCCTGATCCGTACGTTTGGCCGCAAGAACCGGATAGAGCCTTCCTGTCATCCCGCCTACTCTCAACCTGCATGAAGGCTTGAGAGGAGGCACCATGGCCACCAGCACCATCGCGCATCCGCCGGGACGGCTCGTCGACCTTGGCGATACCCAACTCTGGATCGAGACTGAGGGGAC
>CAXTNS010000025.1:17479-20116 GCA_964245465.1 uncultured Thermoanaerobaculia bacterium | reverse complement strand
AGCCCCTTCTGCTGCTCGCGGGAGGGCCGGCGAGCTCGCATGTCGTTTTCCATCCCTGTTTCTCAGAGCTGAAGGACCATCAGCGTCCAGGACCTCTACCGCGTCCACTCGAAGCTCGTCCGCTTCTACAACCCGGACCGCCGGCCGGCTGCTCTCCGAGCCCGGCTCCCGGAGCGCGGAGCTCTATCCCGTGTTCGTGGGCGACGACGTCGAGTTCTTCATCGGCGGCGAGGTCACGAAGCTCCCCGATTTCAGACCCCGCCTCAAAGAGCTGCGCATGCCGGTCCTGATCCTCGCCGGCCGCTACGACCGCGCCCTCTGCCCGAAGTACCAATATGACTTCCAGCGCTTCGCCCCGCAGGCGGAATTCGTCTGGATGGAGCGCAGCGGCACCTTCTCCCACGTAGAGGAACCGGACGAGGTCTTCGCGCTCGTGCGCCGGTTCCTGGCGCGGTGAAGCCTGACAGCTCGCCAAAGCGAGCGGCGAGCACCTGTGGAAGTGGAGGCAGCTCGCGGTACTTGTAGAAACCGTTGTCCTGACAAGGAGGAGATTATGAGGAGCAGAGGAATCTTGTTGGCAGCACTCGCAGTCGCGATTCTGATCAGCAGCTCGCCCTTGACCGCCGCAGTCGTGATCCAGCGCGGCATCGACACCTTCACCACCACTGACAATGGCAAGACCTACTACGACTTTGCCCAGAGCCCCATTCCGGCGGGCTTTTTCTGCAAGAGCTCTCAGGCTTTCACCGGCCGCGTGGCCTTCAAGGGCCTGCCTCTCGTGACCGGAGCCCCCGGGCAGCTCCGGGGTGCCGATACGGTCATCGAGCGGCTCGACGACGCCGCCTTCGACGCCAGGGGCACCGCCGCGACGCGCATTCAGTTCCGTGCCCTGTCTCTGGTGAGCATCGCCCCGATCAAGACCACCTGCGGGGCTTTCCACGTCTACGTTTCCCTGGCCGACCAGCAGCGGGTGACGACCATGATCATCGACCGCACCCGGGAGGACGGGGGAAACTTCGTCGCCCCTCTCGCGGTCGACGTGCGCATGACCTTCATTCCCGTGAAGCCGAGGGGCAAGGCTTCCCGCAAGCTGGAGCTCGCGGGAAGCTTCACGTTCCCCGCCACCCCTCTTCCCTGGAGCTTCACGGGCGGCGCGAGCACGAAGCGGATCGGCTCCGTTCTCGTGGACACCAATGGCGACCTGGCCCCCGACACCCTCCTGTCCGGCACCTCGAACTTCTTCCCAGGCTGGTCGCCGGACGTTTTCGCCCCGAAGGCGTGCGTGGTCTGTGAGCCCCAGTCCTGCCATACCGATCCCTCGACCGGCAAGGAGCACTGCACGGGGCCGATCATGGCCTGTAACGGTCGCTACTGCCCCTAGCTTCACAGGCTGAATGGCCTCGACGAACAAGAAGCCAACGCGACTGCCTTCAATGGGCCCGCTCCAGCGGGCGGGCCCCTCCGCCGGCTTCACAGTGGTACCTTTCGTAGGCGCGGAGCCTCAGGCGCCCGCCGGCTCCAACCGGATCGCCATCTGATACTCGCCCGTCTTGCCGGCGGTCGGCTGGAGGTCGACCAGGGCTCTCCAGCCGCGCTTCTCGGCGTCCTTGAAGCGCCACTCCCGGGACGTGCCTGCGGAGGCGTCCCGGGGCGTCCACTGGCCCATCTCCGTCAGATGCTTCGTGAGCGCCTCCTGCAGGTCGGACAGGGACGTTGCCGTCCTGATCTCCCAGCGGGTTTCCCAGCAGTCGCGGGTCCCTTCCGTGCTCAGCCCGGCCGCTTGGCCGCCGCCCGGTGAGTCCGCTACGTCTGCGCGGGCTTGGCCGATCCCGGGCGCTCCCTCACCGACCTCGCTCTGGACGCCGGCTTCGCCGACCAGAGCCGACCAGAGCCACTGCACCGGGTCTTCAAGCAGCGCACAGGCATGACCCCCGGGGCCTTCCGAACGGCCCTGGGGTCCCGTAAAACACAGGCAAAGAGCAGCGTCCCATTCTGCCCCGTGCCTGCCCATCGTTTGTCAATGAACCCGCGGAGAGGCGTGTAGCTCCGCGATCCGAGCCACGGTCCTGCTCCTGTTGAACTGCCCTGGAAGAGGCGGTATTGTCCAAGGGAGGGTCTTGATTGTCAAGACGGATCCCCGAGATCGGCTGTCGGAGCGTTCGATTCGGGTCCTGAGCCGTCCATTTCGGATCTGGAATCCACTGGATTCTTGACAGAATCCACTGGTTTCGAGATCAGAATTCGATGGATTCAAGCTTGGAATCCAGTGGATTCGCGCAAGAATCTTTCATCTCGGAGTCCAAATCCAGTGGATTCCAAGTTCGAAACCACTGGTTCCAGCCTGGAAGCCATTGGATTTCACTTCGGAATCCAGTGGATTCTGACTGCAAGCACAATGCTTCGAAGGTGGAATCCAGTGGATTCAAGATGAGAAATGAAACGTTCCGGCCGGAATCCAGTGGGTTCCAGATTCGAATTCACTGAATTCAAGAATCGAGAAGAACTCTCCGGAAACCGAATAGAGAGATTCAGGGTCTGGACAGAATCCTCGGCTCTGCCATATTCTAATTTGGCGAGACTAAATAAGAGAAGCAGCCAAGGAATACCTGGAAGGGTCTCGCCCGTCCGGTGCTGGAT
>CAXTNS010000025.1:7958-17469 GCA_964245465.1 uncultured Thermoanaerobaculia bacterium | reverse complement strand
AGGCGCGCTGGGGGCGGCGACCTCCCGGTCCCTGCGGTCCCGCCAGGGACCACCGTCGGTAGCCTTGGATTTCAATCCAGGGCGAATCCCCCGGCACGCCCTTCTTCACGGCCACCACCACGATCTGGAACCCCCCTTGTCGATTTCCGGCTCCCCCAAACGACTACTAGACGGATACAGTCGTTCAACGACGGGAAAGGAGCCCAACGATGAAGTACTTGTGCCTGGCCTACGGTAGTGAGGAAAAGATGAGCTCGTTATCCAAAGAGGAGATGGATTCTCTTATCGGCAGGTGTCAGACCTACGACCAGGAGCTTCAGAAGTCCGGCCACCTGGTCTCCGGGATGAGCCTCGGGTGGGGGTCCACGATCCTGCGGCTGCGCAACGGCAAGCTCTCCGTGACGGATGGTCCCTACTCGGAGACGAAGGAGGTGGTCGGCGGGTTGGTCGTGATCGAGGCGCGGGACCTGAACGAAGCCATTCAGGTGGCTTCGCTCCATCCGGCGGCGCGGATGGGGGAAGAGCTTGGATGGGGCATCGAGCTGCGGCCCATCGAGGAGTTTCCGATTTGCAGGCCGAAGCCGGCGGAGGGAGAGTAAGGCGCTGATGGGCGAGAATGCGGCCGTTCGCGAGGTGGTGGACGCGGTCTATCGCTCCGAGTCGCGCCGCGTCCTCGCCACTCTGATCCGCCTCCTGGGCGACTTCGATCTTGCCGAGGAGGCGCTGCACGATGCTTTCGCAGCGGCTCTGGAGCGGTGGCCTCGCGAGGGGCCGCCCGCTAATCCCCGAGCGTGGCTTGTATCGACGGGCCGGTTCAAAGCCATCGACACCCTCCGCAGGCGTTCCCGGTTCGACGCTTCGATGGCGGAGCTGGCCGAGCGCGTCGACGCTGCCCGAGCGGCGGAGGACGCGATGGTGTGGGATGGCGAGGGTGTGGAGGATGATCGGTTGCGATTGATCTTTACCTGCTGCCATCCCGTGCTGCCGCCGGACGCGCAGGTGGCGTTGACGCTGCGCCAGGTCTGCGGCCTCACGACGGAGGAGATCGCGCGCGCCTTCCTGGCGTCTCCTTCCACGATCGCTCAGCGGATCGTGCGCGCCAAGGCGAAGATCCGCGAGGCGTGCATCCCCTATCAGGTACCCTCGCGGGCCGAGCTGCCGGACCGGCTGGACGCCGTGCTCCATGGGATCTATCTCGTGTTCAACGAGGGGTACTCCGCGTCCTCGGGGGAGTCGCTGACGCGGGCCGATCTCTCGGGCGAGGCGATCCGCCTGGGACGGCTGCTGGTGGAGCTGCTGCCGGAGCCCGAGGCAGTGGGGCTCCTGGGACTGATGCTGCTCCAGGAGTCGCGCCGCGCCGCGCGCACCTCGCCTGGGGGGGAGCTGGTCCTGCTGGACGATCAGGACCGTTCGCTCTGGAGCCGCGATCAGATCACGGAGGGGGCGGCGCTGGTGGAACAGGCGCTTCGATCGCGCCGGTTCGGTCCCTATACCCTTCAAGGGGCCATCGCGGCGGTGCACGCCGAGGCGCCCGATGCGGCCTCGACGGACTGGGCTCAGATCGTGGGGCTTCACGAGGTGCTGGCGCGGGCGGATCCGTCGCCGGTGGTGGAGCTGAACCGGGCGGTGGCAGTGGCGATGCGGGACGGTCCGTCGGCGGGGCTCTTTCTGATCGATGCCATCCTGGAGCGGGGCGATCTGGCGGACTATCACCTGGCGCACGCGGCGCGAGCGGATCTGTGCCGGAGGTTGGGGAGAACGGCGGAGGCCCGCTCTTCCTACGAGCGGGCCCTCAGCTTGGCGAAACAGGAGCCGGAGCGGCGGTTTCTCGAGCGGCGGCTGGGGGAGCTTGCCGGGACGACCTCACCCCTGCCCCTCTCCTAAAGAGAGGGGTTCAAGTTTGTTGTCTTTGTTTCTCCTATTTCTTCTTGCTGTCGACGATGTCCGCCTGCAGCGGGCCGATCGCCGCGAAGATGTCCTCGCGTTCCTTCACCCCGACCTTGAACTTGTCGAGCGTGGCGACCAGGTGCTTGACCGCGATGTCCCACTCGGGCTGGGTGATGCCCATGCCCGCGTGCGACTCCTTCATGCTGCGGCCGGTGTAGTAGCAGGGGCCGCCGGCGGCCGCGCAAAGCTGGTCGACGACGAGTTGGCGGATGTGCTGCAGGGACTGAGTGCTGTGGCCCACGAAGAACCGCGAGAGCTGCGGGTCGGTGGCCATCCGTCCGATGAAGTCGTCGACCACGGCGGCGATGGCATCGTATCCCCCGAGGCGCTTATAAAGGGTGTCCTGGGCCTGTTGGGCGGCGAGCGGGGCCACCGTGCCGAGCGTGCACAGGAGCGCAAGGGCAGCAGCGAAAAGAAGTCCTCTCTTCATGACTCCCTCCTTGATAGGTCTATTTGCTCTACGTAAGGAGGGAGGATCTTGGATGAAGGGGGTGTGGGAGCACCAGAGGGTTCCAGCGGTACAGGGCGGCCCCACAGGGCCGCCCCTACAGGAAACTGGTCAGTTGGCAGGAACGATGGGGTAGACGGCGCCGGAGTCGGCCTGGAGGGTCACTCCCTCGGGGATCTGGTTGATGACGAGCCGGGCCGTGGCGTCGGCAACGTGGTCACCGCTGAGGCCGATCTTGTAGGAGGTCTTGGCCTGGACCCGCAGCTTGGCATCGACGCTTAGCTTGGAGCCGACGGTGGTCTTGATCACGAGCTGAGGGGCCACGGCGGTCGTGTCGCCGTAGATGTAGCTCGTGGACCAGCGCGACCTCGCCGTGCCGGCGGCGATCTGAAGGGTCATGTCGATGTAGCCGTCATAGGTGCCGGTCCGGTCCCAACGGTTGATTTCCACGTCGTTGCCGAAGACGATCGTGACCGGCGTGCCGGCCGGCAGAGTGTCGGACTTGACGGTCAGCCGGTCACGGAAATAGGCGTAGGCGTAGCCATAGGGCGCCGCCGCGTTGGGGACGTTGGTGCCGCTCACGACGTTTGCGTGGCTGCTCGCCGAGGCGTGGAGCTCCGCCTGCTGGGCCTCGGAGCTGGCGGCGACGTCGGCGTAGAGCGTGGCATAACCCGGGGCGGACATCGTGGCGCCGGCAGGATCGGACAGCGTGTCAGCGAAGAGACCGCCGGGCTGCCACCCGGAGTCATCCGTAAAGGTTCCGGTGTAACCCAGGGTCTGAGAGGTCGACTGCACGCCGTAGTAGTAGGTCTGAGCCTGGACGGGCGCGGTGGCAAAGCCAACGGTGGTGAGGGTCAGAGCGGCGGCCAGGACGGTGTTGCGGGTGAACATTGAAGAAATCTCCTCGCGGCTTGATCAGTTTTTTGGGATCGGCCCGCGCCTCCGCCCCGGCCCGGCCCAAGAAACAATACCCGAGCCGATTGCCGCACCCTCGCCAAAACAAAAACGGGGACGCCGGAGCACCCCCGCCTTTGCTGATCTATCGCTTTTACAGCTTTACTGCTGAGTGATCCTCACGTCGTCGATCGCCGCTTCCACCAGGCTGGCCGTGGAGGCGTCCGCGGCCTCGATGAGGATGCGGACCGTCTGGCCGGCGAAGGCACTGATGTTGGCCGAGGTCGAGGCCCAGGCCGCGGCGTCGTTGGTGGCGGCGCCCACTTCCTGGAACACCTGGGTCGTGGTGGCGCCGACGATGCTGACGCGTAGGAAGTCGGCGGACGAGGAGTTGTTGAGGTGCGCCATGTAGTAGGAGAACGTCAGCGTCAGCGTGCCGGTGGCCGGCAGGGTGATGGCGGGGGACCGGATGGAGGTCACGCCGCCGTCGACGTCATTCGCACCCGCCGAGCCGCCGAACAGACGGGCGGTGACCAGGTCATTGGTGCCGCTGACGGTGGTGCCGAGCTGCGTCACCGTGGTGCCGTCGGTCGCCTGCTCCGGATCTCCGCGCTCCCACTGGCCAGTGGTCGCCGTGTCGGTGCCGCTCGGGTTGGTGGTCCAGCCCAGGCTGGTCTCGAAGTTGTCGAAGAACACAGTGGTCGGTCCCGGTGGGGTCACGGTGATGGACATGCTGGTGGTCCGGGTGAGCGAGCCTCCCACGCCCTGCACCTGGAAGGGGAAGGTACCGGTCGCGGCGGAGCCCGACACGGTCACAGTCAGCGTGCTGTTGACGCTGCCGTTGGCGGGCGGCGTCACGGGATTGCCCGCGAAGCTGCAGGTCACGCCGCTCGGCAGGCCCGTGCAGGAGAGGGTGACGGCGCTGTTGAAGCCGTTCGTCGAAGTGACGGTGCAGGTGCTCGTGGCGGTGCCGCCCTGGCCGGCGGACAGGCTCGACGGGCTGCAGGAAACCGAGAAGTCAGGGGTCACCGAGGCCGCCGGAGTCACGGTCACGCAATTGCTGGCCCGGCCGAAGCAGGCGTTGGCGGCGCCCGCGGCCACCACGTTGTAGTAGTAGTTGCGGCCGTTGGCCACCTGGGTGTCCACGAAGGACGTGCCGGTGACCTCCCCGATCTTGGTCTTGCCGAAGTTGCAGCCGGCGTGTCCTTCGGAGCGGAAGACCCAGTACCGGGTGGCTCCCGCAACGGAATTCCACGACAGTGAGGATTGGAAGCTGCCCGCGGTGCCCGCGAGCGTGGGCGCCGCGGTGGGGCCGCTGCCGCAGCCGCTGTTGACCGCCGTGGGCGTGGCGCAGGCGATGCCGTGGCGGTTGAAGGCGTTGAAGAGCGCCGTCATGTGCGGCGTGCCGTGGTTCAGGTTGCCGTTGTCGTGGTCCGCCGTCAGGCACTGCATGTAGCCGTTGGCGGCGGCGCAGCCGCTGGAGCTCGAGCCGCAGGTGCAGGAGTGCCAGGCGCCGATGTTGCCGCTGCCCTGGTAGAAGATCCGGTTGGCCACGATGAAGGCGGTCTGGCTGTCGAGGCTGAAGGGGGCGCTCTGGAGGTCGCGGGCCGCGAAGTCCCAGGCCGACTGCCGGGTGGGCGCCGCGGCGCAGTGCACCTGCCGGCCGCAGGGGCCGCTGCCGGTCAGACACGAGGTGCAGACGAAGCCGAGCGCGGTGTCCGGCGTGTTCGGGGTATGCCTCAGGTAGTCGGCGTCGCGCACGCCCGAGCAGTCGGTGTCACAGTGGGCTGCGCCCTGCTGCGCTTCGTTGGTGTTGAAGCCGGCGCCGTCCGAGGTCGTGCCGCAGCCGTCGTCGAGACTCTGGAAGAAGCCGTGGCCGACGCAGGAGGCCTGCAGGCGGTAGATGCTCGCGATGTCGGCGTAGCCTTCGCTGGAGTTGGAGAGCGCGCCGGCGGCGTCGTTGTCGTCCAGGCCGTGCCCCCACTCGTGGTCGAAGACCGCGGCGATCTCGCCGGTGTTCCGGCAGCCGCCGCCCGAACGGTAGAAGTTGATCGTCGAGCCGTTCCAGAAGGCGTTGCAGGTCTGGTTGAGGTTGACGTTGGTAGTCAGGCGGGCGTTGAGCCAGGTGTTGGTGGGCAGCCAGCCGCGCGCCATCTCCGCCAGCTTGTTGACTTCATAAAACGCCGAGCGCGAGGCCGGCGTGTTGCCCGTCGAGCCGCCGCCGGTCGTGCAGTCGTGCTGGTTGTTGGTGCCGCCGAGGCTGATCGCGCCGGTGGTCGAGCTGTTGTTGACCGCTCCGCAGGTGTCGACGATGTCGACGAAGCGGCCGGTCAGGGTGGTCGTGGTGGTGCCGCTCGTCCAGTCGAAGAGGCCGGCGCTGTTGGTGAAGTTGTTCGGCGAAGCCAGGCCGGTGTCGGCGAAGGGCATCGGCCAGCCGGTCTGCATCGTGCCGCAGGTCTGCGGGGTGGGGCAGATCCCGGTGTCGGTGAGGGGGTAGACGCCGCCGGTGACCGATTGGGTGACGTAGTGATTGACGTCCTGGAAGGCGAGCACCTCGCCGCTGTGGGCGTCGACCATGGCTTCCCAACTCGCCTCGTCGGGGGGCCGGCGGAAGACGAAGGTCCACACCAGGCGGTGCTCGTAGCCTTCACCGATCGTGCCCTCCACATATCCCCGCGGGGAGACGGGGACGATCTCCAACGTGGGCTGGCGCACGATCACGTCCAGCGCCGAGCTACCGCCGGCATAGGCGTAGCCGGTCGCCATGGCGTCCGCCTCTTTGATTTTCGGATTGGGGTCCAGCCCCTTCACGTCACCCCAGGTCTCGGTGCCGATCACCACCAGGTTGCCGTTGTTGAGCGACGCTGCCAGGCGGCCGTAGCGGACCGGGATGCCGTGGTAGGTCTGGGGGATGCTGACCTGCCAAAGCTCGGGGTTGACGTCGGCGGCGCGGACGGCGCCGAGCTGGTCCGGGTTGATCTTCAGCAGGTCCAGGTGCTGGAGCACGTAGGCAAGGACCGCCTCGGCGACCGTCCGGGAATCCACCTTCTCAACCGTGTGGCCGAGCCTCTTGGAAAGGTCTCCGAGCTTCACCCGGTTGCCGACGCCGCGGCCAGGGATGAGGGGGACGGACTCCATCAGGTTGGTGGCCGCTCCGGAGCGTGGATCCAGGAAGACGTGCGGCAGCTCCTCGCCGGATCCGAGGGCCTTTTCACGTGCCGCAAAATAGGTTTCCCAAGCCCCCTGGTTCGAGAGCCGGCCCAGGACCTCCTCGATGGGAACGTTCGAGCTGCTGATGTACAGCTCCGGCTTGAAAAACGCCTTCTGCTCGAGATACGAGCCCGAGTCCCTGGGCGGCGTGACGGCCCAGGCCGCGCTGGAGAGCGCGACGATCAGGGCGGCCGCCAACAGGCTGATCCAACGGCGAGACTTCTCCGATGACTCCATAGCCACCTCCTTCAGGATTCGCCCCCGGCTCCCGGCCGGGAGGATTGAAGCTCGTGTGCAGGAGGCCCCGTGAGAATCCACGAGCCCTCATTGGACGCCGTGTGGATGGAAGACGGGCTTCGGAGGCTCTCTCGGAGTCAGGAGAGGCGGGGAGCGCGGAAGGGCCCCGAGAGTGCAGTGCCCTCTAAAAACTTGCAGTGCCGGTCGGCGGGGAAACGTGACAAGGAGCGGGTGCACCGGAGAACGATTTCAAAGCCGGCGCAGGTCGTCTCCGATCTGCCGGGCGAGCGCTTCACCCCCGGCGATCCAGGTACCTACCTCGGTGGCCGTCGCGCCCAGGAGGATCTCAGACCCGTCGCGCAGGGTGCGGATGAGGGGGAGGTGAGCCGGCAGGCGCGCCTCGATCCAGGCGTCGGGGATCGTCTCGGATTCCGGAGGATTCATCCCTTCCATCACCGCTCGGGCCTGGAGACCGAGCTCGACGCCCTCGCGCAGAGAGGGCAGAGCCTCGACGGGGAAGCCGCCTCCGGCGAGGACCGTGGCCATTTTGACCTTTCGCTCGGAACGCCCCAGGAGGTCTCGGGCTTCGGCGAGCCGCCGCTCGCGCTCAGCATCCTTCTCCGAGGGGAGGACGGGAGAGCGGTGAAGACGACGGCGGCCTTCGGAGGCGAAGCGGAGCACCCCCATCTGGACGAGGCGCTCGATCGCTTCGAAGGCTGCGCGGTCGATCAGCTCCAGCGCCGGTACCGATCCACCAGGGAGCTGGCTTTGCAGAGCCGCTTCGAGGGCCTTCCGGTTGACGTCGCCTTCCACGACGGCCAGGAGGGTCTCCCGGCCGTCCGGACCTGTGCACATTTCGAGATCCAGCAGGCGATCCCCCAGGACAGGGTGCAAGGCGTTGGCCAGGGGATCGGCGGGGACAGGCGCGGCTTGGGCTTCAACCTGCGCAGGGATGGCCGGCACCGCCGCAGTCGCCGTGAGGCCGGTCAAGGCTTCGAGCCTCGCCAGGAGGGCCTTGCGGCCGGAGGGGAGCGGCAGAGTGGAGAGGTCGCCCCGCTGGTCGAGGACGCTGTCGGCGAGAGCCTGCTTGCCGGCGAGGATCGCGATCATCCGGTGCTCGATGCTCTCCTCGGTCACCAGGTGGAGCACCCGGACGGGCCGCGTCTGGTGCTTGCGCCAGGCGCGGGCGATCCGCTGCTCCAGGCGCGCCGGGTTCCACGGCAGGTCGAGGTTGATCACCACGCTGGCGGCCTGGAGGTTCAGGCCCACGCTGCCGGAGTCCGGGTCGTCCTTGAAGCGGCGGATTTCGGCGCGGCGCTTGACCGTGGGCACGGAGCCGGTGTGCCAGGCATAGCCGGTCTCCATCTCCTGGACGGCTTCGCGGACCAGCTCCAGCATCCGCTCCCACTCGGAGAAGATCAGGACCTTGGTCCCGGACTCGGCCAGGGTCTCGGCGAGGATCTCCCGGAGCTCACCGAGCTTGGGGCAAACCCGGCAGTCAGAGTCGAGGATGTAGGGGGTGTCGCAGATCATCCGCATACAGGAGAGCCACTGCTGGAGCTTGTCCATCTCGTCGGGCGTCAAGGGCCGCCGCCGAGCCTGAGCCGCGAGTTGGGCGACCCATTGCTCGTACTCGCTGTAGCGGAGGAACTGCTCAGCTTCCATGGGGATGAAGTAGTGCTTGTCCGTGCGGCCGGGGAGCTGGCCCTCGACCTCGTCCTTGCGGCGGCGCAGGAGGACCGGAGCCACGCGCCGGTGGAGCTGGTCCAGGTTCTTGTAGCCGGCGGGACGCCCCCGGTCGTCAAGCTCGTAGAAGTCGCGGTTGAAACGGAAGAGAGGGCCAAGCAGACCGGGATCCAGGAACTGGAGGATGGAGTAGAGCTCGTCGATGCGGTTCTCGATCGGAGTGCCGGTGAGGACGAAGGCGTAGGGGCTGCGCAGCCGCTTGACGGTCTGGGCGGTGCGGCTCTGCCAGTTCTTGATGCGCTGGGCTTCGTCGAGAATGATCACGTCGGGGGCAAGGTGCTGCTGCACGTCGTCGCCGTCGTAGAGGATCTGCTCATAATTCATGACATAGAAGAAGGTCCCGGGACCGAATTGCCGGCGGCGCTGGCTCCGGGGGCCGAAGATGAGGCGCACCGGCAGGTCCGTGAAGCGGGCGATCTGCTCCTCCCACTCGCCCTTGAGCGAGGCCGGACAGATCACCAGGACGCGCTCGACGCCGCGCAGCTTCTGGAGCAGGGCGCAGGCTGCGATCGCCTGGACGGTCTTGCCAAGGCCCATCTCGTCCGCCAGGAGAGCCCGCTCGGTGAAGGCCAGATGGAGCATGCCTTCGCGCTGATAGGGATAGAGAGGAACCTTGACCACGTCCAGGGTCTCGCGGCCGGCTTCGACGCCGGCCAGGAAACGTTTGCGGGCAGCCGTCCTCGCCGCCCGGCGGCTCTCTTTCTCCACCCACGGCAGGAGATGGCGGGAGAGCCGGATGGTCCCGCGGGTCCGCGCCGGTGCGGCCGTGAGAGCTCGGGCCAGGTCCGGCAGGCGGTTCAAGGGATTGCCGCGCAACGAGCCGCCAGGGGTGAAGAAGCGCTCTACCAGAGCAGAGGCCGCGGAGCGCCGGGCACCCGTGGGCCACTGGGCTCTCACCTCGGGGCATTCGCCGTCGCGGCGGAGGAAGATTTCAATGCGCTCGTTTTTCGCCTTGCCAGGGGAAAGCCGGGCCAACACCGCCTCGACATGCTTGCAGGTACCGAGCCCGTTTACGCGGAAGTCCACGCA
>CAXTNS010000025.1:7025-7948 GCA_964245465.1 uncultured Thermoanaerobaculia bacterium | reverse complement strand
GCCGTTGACCTGGTAATCCGGACAGCCGCAGGAGTTGTCGCGGCGGGAGAGGGAGCGGATCTCGACCTCGTACGCGCCGCCTGTCTCTGACGTCACGCGGAAGGTCCCGAAGACGGGATGGGCGGGCTCGATCGTCTCGACCGTAAGGGGCTCGGTGGCGGCCCGCTGACGGCGGCGCTCGATCTCCTCCTCGTCGGTGGTGCGCCATCCCTGGAGCTTGAGGGAAGGTTTCTTGGCTTTCCCGGTGCTGCTCTGGGGGGCTTTGGGGACGGTGCGGGTTCTCGGCATGATTGGGTCTTTCGATCACGACAACAACAGCTCCAAATCCTCCCGGCTGAGGCCGGCGAGGAGGCTGCCGTCGGCCTGGATCACGGCGTCGGCGAGATCCCGTTTGCTTTGCTGGAGCTGCAGGATCTTCTCCTCGACCGTGTCGCGGGCCACGATGCGGCAGGCGAAGACGGGACGCTCCTGGCCGATCCGGTGGGCACGGTCGATGGCCTGGGCTTCCACGGCGGGGTTCCACCAGGGATCGAGCAGGTAGACATAGTCGGCGGCGGTGAGGTTGAGCCCCAGTCCCCCCGCCTTCAGGCTGATCAGGAACAGCCGGCAGGAGGGATCGGACTGGAAGGTCTCCACCTTCTCGCGGCGGTCGCGGGTGCGGCCGTCCAGATAGAGATAGGAGATCCCCTCGCGGTCAAGCTGGTCCCTCAAGAGGGCCAGGAAGCTCGTGAACTGGGAGAAGACCAGCGCCTTATGACCCTCCGCGAGCACCTCCCGGAGCTGCGGCAGCAGGAGGTCCAGCTTGGCGCTGGGCTCTTCCGCGCGACCCCGGTCCAGGAGGCCGGGATGGCACGCCGCCTGGCGCAGGCGCAGCAGGGCTTCCAGCACCAGGATCTTGGTGCGCCCGAGACCCTGCTCGCCGA
>CAXTNS010000025.1:0-7015 GCA_964245465.1 uncultured Thermoanaerobaculia bacterium | reverse complement strand
ACGCTCTTCTGCGAGCTGCCGGGCAGCTCGCAGAAGAGCGTCTGCTCGACCTTGGCCGGCAGCTCGGGGGCGACCTGCTCCTTGGTGCGGCGCAGGATGAAGGGGCGCAGAGCGCGGGCGAGGAGGTCCCGGGTACCGGCGTCCGGATCGCGCAGCTCTTCGGAGCGAGCCTGGAGGAGCGGCGAGGCGCCCAGCAGGCCCGGATTCAGGAACTCGAGCAGGCTCCACAGCTCGCCCAGATGGTTCTCGACCGGCGTGCCCGAGAGCGCCAGGCGGTGCCGGCCGCGCAGCAGTCGGACGGCCTTGGCCGTCTGGCTGTCGGCGTTCTTGATCGCCTGGGCCTCGTCCAGGATCACGTAGTCGAATTCCACCTGCCGCAATGACCCCACGTCCCGGCGCAAGGTGCCATAGGTGGTGAGCACCACGTCGCAATCCGTGAAGAGGTCGCCCTCCCGAGCCCGGCCGGTGCCGGTGTGGTCGAGGACGCGCAGCCCGGGCGCGAAGTGGGCGGCCTCCGCGAGCCAGTTGAAGACCAGCGACCGGGGCACCACTACCAGAGAGGGCGGCAGCCCTTCCTGAGACCGCAGCGCCCGGCGGGTCTCCAGCAGGGCGAGCACCTGGACGGTCTTGCCGAGCCCCATGTCGTCCGCCAGGCAGCCGCCGAAGCCGAAATCGCGCAGGAAGTGGAGCCATCCCAGACCGGCGCTCTGGTAGCCGCGGAGCTGACCGCGGAATCCGGCCGGCGCCTCGGCCGGAGCGACTCCCGCGAAGCCGCGCAGACGCCGGCGGGCGTGCTCGAACGTCTCGTCCCACGTGGCCTGGGGATCTTCCGCGAGCCACACGTCGAGCAGCGACGCCTGGGCGGCCCGGAAGCGCAGGTGGTCGCCCTCCGATTCGCCGAGCCGGGCCATGGGCGCGAACTTCTTCAGCCAGTCTTCCGGGATCATCCCGAGACTGCCGTCGCTCAAGGGCACGAATCCCTCGCCGCGGCGCAGGGCGGCGAGCAGCTCCGGCAGCCGGACGGTCTCGTCGCCGAACTCCGCGCTGCCGTGAAGCTCGAACCAGTCCACCCCGGAGGAGACGGCCAGCTTGAAGCTCCCGGCCGAGCGGTAGAGCTTGCCCTCGGCTTCCACCGACCAGTCCTCGGCAAGCAGGGCGCGTACTGCCGCAGGCACCCGGGTGGTGGGGATCTGCAACGTGGGCTCCGTGCTTGGAGCGTGGGGCGCGGGCCGGAATCCCAGCTCCTGGAGGCGGGCCGAGCTGCGCCGTTCCACTTCGGGATCGCGCACCAGGAGGCGCCGCTCCTGAGGATCAAAGAGTCCGCCACCCGGGGCGCCCGCCGACACTTCACGGCCATCGTAGAGGAACGAAAGCTCCGCCCGCGGCCAGCCGTTGGAACGTCCGTTGGGGGAGATCAGGCGCAGCCGGGGCCGAGGCGCCGGGCGATGCTCTTCGACCCGCATCGACTCCGGCAAATCGAGCCGGGGAAGGCCATGCGAGACGAGGAGGTGCTCGAGAAGCTCGTCCTTCTCGGCGGCGGGCACCCTCAGCGCACTGTTGGAGTGGAGCAGCGGGAACCAGCGGGAGTCGCCCGGGGCCAGGCGTGAGACGTGACCCTCGGCAAACACGAACCCGGAATGGAGCAGGAGAGCCCGTTTACCGGGAGTGAGACGCTGGCTGCCGCGCCGCAAGGATGCGGCCAGCAGGCTTTCGCCGTCAGAAGCCTGTTCGTGCACCTCCAGCCAGAGCTCCCAGGGCTCCTCGCTCCAGGCGAGAGGCTCGCCCTCGCCGAAATCCGTGTTCCGGTCGAAACGCAGACGGCACCGGCCCGTTCCACACATCAGAGGCAGCACGGCGCCGGCCGCCGCATCCGGGACCTCACAGTGCGAGGTGGGAACCTGATCGTTGCTGTAATACCGCCAGATCCCTCCATACGCCGCTCCGGCCAGCAGCGAGAGGATCTCCCGGTCGGCGGGATCGGCGACGCGAGGCAGCTCCCTGCGGCTCAGATGCAGCGGATAGAGCTTTCCCCAGGAGCCATCGCGCTTGATCCTGCCGGATAGGACCTGCAGCGTAAGTACCTGGCTCTCCAGGGTGGCCGGAGCGTCGACGACGTACAGAATGCCGTTTGCGAAGGCCGGGGCGGAAGAGTCTCCAGCGTTTGCGAGATGGTCCAGGACTTCGCGCCATTTCGGCAGCGGGGGCGGAGCCGGTTTCCGGATCGCAGGGAGTGGAGAGCGCTGCGTCTTCTGGACGGGAGTCGTCTCGACAGGGGCCTTCGGCGGCTCCGTCCTGGCCCCGGTGGAAATCCACAGGGGCGGAGTCCTCGCCGATCCCAGCAGACCGCCCTTGGCGTCCACGGCCAGGATCGCCGCCCAGACGTGCTTGCAGATCTGGCCGCGGTCGTTATACGGACACGAACAGGACGCCTGGATCTCCTGCCCGTCCCGAGTCAGGAGGACGCGGTACAGGATGGAGCCGGAGACGGTCGCCTCCGCCTTCTCGGGGCCCCAGACGGTGAGCTGGACCCGTCTCCCCCGGAAGTAATGGACTCCACGTTTGCGGACTTTGGCGTTGACGTAGGCTGCGAGAGACGATGCGAGGCTCATCGGACAGAGATGCTATCCGATCTCCAGTTCCCGCCACAAATCGCCGCTACAAGGTTTGGAGGGTGTGGTCCCCTGGCGGTACGTTCCGCCTTTCGAGGAACTCTACGGGTGCACCTTCTCGCCTCGGTTGAGCAGGTCGATGAATTTTTCGATCCGCCGCGCCCGGGTCTCGGGCTTTTTGGGTTCCTGGACCCGATAGAGCACGGCGTACCGGTTGGCGCTGTCCAGGGTGGCGAAGAACGCCGCCGCCTTGGGATTGCGGTCCAGCTCTTTCTGGAGATCCTCGGGCACGGCTGCCTTGCTCTGGGAGTCGTAGGCCTGCTCCCACCGGCCGTCGCTCCGGGCCTGCTCGACCGCCGCGAGCCCCGCCGGCTTCATGCGGCCGGCCTCGATCAGCGCCTGAACCTTTTCGCGGTTGATCTTCGACCACTTGCTCCGCGGGCCGCGCGGCGTGAACCTTTGGAGCCAGAACCGGTCGTCGAGAGCCCCTTTCTGCCCGTCGATCCAGCCGTAGCAGAGAGCGCCGTCCAGCGCCTCCGCGTAGGTGACGGTGTCGACCCCCGCGTCCTTCTTGGCGATCTTGAGCCAGAGGCCCTTGGAGGTCTGGTGGTGCCTGTCCAGCCAGTCCTCCCATTCTTTCTGAGAGGAGAAGGGAAGGATTGGCAGGCCTTGCTTGTTCTCCATGGCAGCCAGAGGATACTGCACTCGCGGGAGGGAAAATCTATGGGTCTGTTGCGCCGCTTCGCGTCCGCCGTCCTTCTTGTCCTGTCCTCGGTCCCCGCCGTGGCCGCGGGTCCCGACATCCGGATCGAGCCGCTCACCGTCTCCTTCACCCAGGAGCCACAGCGACCCATCTATGTGGAGATCGACTGGATGGAGGACGGTACCCACTCCCACCGGCCCTCCCAGGCCGTCATCGACCGCATCGTCCGGACCTTCGCGACGGCCGGCTACGCGATCCACATCGACGTCAGCAACGCCATTCCGCACCAGAGCCCCTTGAACATCACGAACAACGTGTCGGGCTCACCCGCCGTGCAGAGCCTCGTGGACCAGTACTTCGACCACGCGGGGGACAGCCGCTACTACTACAGTATCTGGGCGCACAACTACAGCATCAACGGCAGCTTCACCACCAGCTCCGGGATCGCCGACCTGCCGGGCCGGGTTCATCTGATCACCCTGGGCTCTTTTTCCGGCCAGACCGGCACGTTCAGCAACCAGGTCGGCACCTTCATTCACGAGTTCGGCCATAACCTGAACCAACGCCACGGCGGCGCCGACAATGGCAACTACAAGCCCAACTATCTGAGCGTAATGAACTATTTCTACCAGCTCGCGGGGCTCGGTCCGAGCCTGCTCGCCTACGGCTTCGTCAACACCGCCTCAGGTTTCGACGACTTCAGCTACTCCCATGGCCTGCTGGCGAGCCTCAACGAGAACAGCCTCGACGAGAGCTTCGGGATCGGCCTGGGCCGTGCCATCGACTGGAACTGCAACCAGGTCCTGGAGACCAACCTTGCCAAGGACGTCCAGAACTCCAATCCCTGCACGGCGAACGGTGGACGGTCGGTGATCACGGACTTCGACAACTGGACCAGCGTGTCTTCGTCGATCCAAGCGCTGGAGACCTCCGGCCCGCCGGAGACCTGCATCACTCCGGAGGAGTACGCGCCGCTCCAGAGACGGCTCGACGAGTTGCGGGCGGCCCACCTGCTGCCTCCCGACGAGCCCGATGCCGCCGAGCTCGCCAGCCCAATCGACGGTTTCGCCGGCCGCTCCTTCGTGATCTTCAACGACGGCGACAGTCCGCTCACGGTCAGCTCGATGAGCCTTGATACCGGGGCCTCCTGGATCCGCTGGGAGCCCCAGCCGCCGTTCACGGTTGCCGCGGGTGCGTCGCAGAAGGTGCTGGTCTTCGTCGACTTCGGCCTGGCCACCCAGGGACAGACCCAGCACCGGCTCCTGGTGCAGTCCAACGATCCGGACGAGAGCCCCTATCCGGGAGGCGTCAACCTGTTGATTTTTGGCAGCTCACCGGAGAGTTTCATCTTCAAGGACGGCTTCGAGTCGGGTGACAGATCGGCGTGGTCCCAATAGCCGGATTGCAGCGGCTCGTCCGGGCTACAGCTCGGCGTTGCAGATATCTGGATGGGCAGCCAGCCAGCTCTGGATTGCGGTGAGGATTTCCTCTACGTCTCCCCGCTTCTTGGCAAGGATTTCATACAGCTCGGACGGCAGGACCTCATCGTAAAAGTGCACCATCCGGTTGCGGTAGCGCGCCATCAGCCGCAACTTGGCCGCGCTTTCCGGAGACAGGATGCCCTGAGCCGCAAGCGCGTCCGCCACGGCGGCGTAGTCGGGCACCACCTTGCCGAACCCTTTGGCCAGCACGTGACGGCCGAGGTCGAGCAGACCCTCCAGAGAGCGCCGGAGAAACGACTCGCCGGCCGCCACCATTCGCACGTCTACGGAGAACTCGGCTTCGGATGCCAGAGGCAGGGTCTCGATAGCGGCCAGCATCTCGCGGATCAGCTCCGCCTTGGCTGTCACTGTCTTGAGCCGGATCTTGCTGGGACTCATGGCTGCAGGAGCAGGCGGCGGCGTTCCCGTTCGAAGGGGGCGAGGTCACCGGCGCGGCGCATCACATAGAGATCGAATTCATCGCAGCGATCTTCGTCAGCGCAGAAGACCCGCTCGCCGCGAATGATGTCGAGAGCCAGGAATGCGCTGGCCCGCCCCGCATCCACCAGATCCACCTTCACGCCGAGCCGCCGCTCAAGTGCGTCTTCAAGCAGCAAAACGTCGCGCAGAGTCTGCTCCTGTTGAAACAGAACGCCGACATCCACGTCGGACTGCTCGGTCTCCTCGTGCCGCGCGCGTGAGCCGAAAAGGTAGAGCGCCAGGATGCGAGGGTCGTGGGCCCCGAAGACTCGAAGCTCCCGTTCGATCTCGACGTTCGAAAGGTTCCCGGCCGCGGCGCCTGGCATACCCGGCTAGCCTAGCATCGATGATGGCTGCCGGTGTTATCGTCCCGGCACCATGGACCTCAGGCCCCTCCGCCGCCACCGCGACTTCCGGTGGCTGTACACCGCTCAGTCCGTCTCTTTTCTGGGCACCATGGTCACCTATGTGGCCTTGCCCTATCAGATGTTCAAGCTCACGGGCTCCTCCCTGGCCGTGGGCCTGCTGGGCTTGGCCGAGCTGCTGCCGCTCCTCGTCACGGCTTTCGTGGGCGGCGCCCTGGCGGACACCGTGGACCGCCGCCGGATGATCCTGATGACGGAGGTGGGCCTTGGCCTGGGCAGCGGCGCGCTCGCCCTGACCGCCCTCGCCGGCAAGCCGCCTGTCTGGATCCTCTACGCCGTCGCCGCCGTCATGTCGGGCCTCAACGGCCTCCAGCGGCCGTCGCTGGACGCCTTCGCACCGCGGCTCGTGGACCCCGAAGAGCTGCCGGCCATGGCTTCCCTAGCCGCCTTCCGGGGCAGCGTCGGGATGATCGCCGGTCCGGCCCTGGGGGGCGCTCTGATCGCGTCCACGGGTCTCGCCACGACCTACCTCTTCGACGTGCTGACCTACGTCGTGTCGTTTTTCGCGATCCGTGCGATCCGCACCGTGCTGCCGCCGGGATCGGACGAGAGCCCGACCTTGCGCGGCGTGCTCGACGGCTTCCGTTACGCCAGGAGCCGCCAGGAGCTGATCGGCACCTACGTCGTGGACTTCGTGGCCATGATCTTCGGCATGCCGCTGGCCTTGTTTCCCGCACTTTCTCAGACCCGGGGCGGACCGAAGACCCTGGGCCTCCTCTACGCGGCGCCAGCCATGGGCGCGCTCGTCGCGAGCCTGACCAGCCGCTGGGTACCCCGCGTCCATCGCCATGGCCTGGCGGTAATGCTGGCGGCCACCGTCTGGGGCCTGGCCATCGTGGCCTTCGGTTTCGTGGGAGGGCTCGTGCCCTCTGTCCTTTTTCTCGCCCTCGCGGGGGGCGCGGACGCCGTCTCCGGCATCTTCCGCATGACGCTCTGGAACCAGACGATCCCCGACAGCTTCCGGGGCCGCCTGGCGGGGATCGAGTTGGTGAGCTACATGAGCGGCCCGCTCCTCGGCCACGTCGAAGCCGGCCTGGTCGCCGCCGCCTTGGGTCGCAACGCCTCCGTGGTCTCGGGCGGCGTCCTCTGCGTCCTCGGAGTTCTTCTCTGCGGCGCCCTCCTGCCGCGTTTCGTGGCCTATGACGCGCGGAAATTCAGGCCTGCTGTTCCTGATTGAGCGAAGCCATGTCGATCACGAAGCGGTACTTCACATCCCCTTTCAACATGCGCTCGTAGGCCTCGTTGATCCGCTGGATGGGGATGATCTCGATGTCCGAGGTGATCCCGTGCTCGGCGCAGAAGTCGAGCATCTCCTGC
>CAXTNS010000024.1:16300-23446 GCA_964245465.1 uncultured Thermoanaerobaculia bacterium | reverse complement strand
TGAGCCAGGTTAAGTGGCATGGTTTGCTCGCATGTTGTGGTGCCCGCCCTCTGTTAGCCAGGCAAAGCGTATAATAGAGGTTCGCAAATCTCTGCCCTTTGTTGAGCACTGGTTTTCGCTGTAACTATTGGAAAAATCATGCAGTAGAGACTCAGTGTTAGCTCTGACAATTTGCAGGCTATAGCAACCGTATGCCGATTTTGGGGCTCCGGGATTCGTCCTGGATCGATGTTTCTTGTTGGTTGAAGTGCTTTGGGAGATGAATTAAGATGACAGGTTTGATTACTGAAGGATTTGGAGAGGTGAGCGGGCAGGGAGGTTCATCATTGGCTCATCGGAGAAGATAGGCAGCATTAGGATGCTACTCCTTCCTTCGCATGGGCACGGCAAAGGTTAGAATGAATGCTAATAACTCTTTCCCACGCGCTGAGGCTGACCAAAAGATTCCAGCGCACGCGAGCAAATAATTGTTTGTCAGCATGCAGAGAAATTTTGCCGAAAGACTGTTTCGTGGAATCGGCAAGATTGGCCACCTCTTGAATAGCTTGAACTCTTGACATTCTCTGTCGAAGGTGGTTGAGCGTTGGCGTGGAGGCTGTTGCTCTGTTGGAAGAAGTTAAGAGTTCACCTATCAAGGCGGGCTTCCACAGAGCTTCAGGGACTCTGGAGAGAAGAGCGATCTGAAAGCCTTCTGGGCTAGATGCCTCCCTTCGAGGTCCTCGTCTAAAGGGCTCTGCTTCAACCCTTGACATGTGAATCCTTAAGAAGGAAGGTCAACACTTGACATTGACAAGGTTTTGATCATCGGTTATACTTGTCGAATCCATGGGTTGTTCATTGGCTCTGGCATCCGAATGCTCCATCTGGCTCAATCTGTGGTAGACTAATCTAGTCAGAAGTGATTACTTTCTATTGCCTTGCACAGTGTCTGTGGGGAAGGTGGTAGGAAGAAGGCTGTACCATGTAGCAGCCATATTGAGATCATGGAGCCTGTACACTTTCGGTTCTTGGGGGTGTGCAGGAGTGGCGGTATACTCTATGGGCAGGTTTCCCACCTAAAACGATGTCCATCCAATAAGATCTATTCCACTAGATCAAAGCTACGAAGAGAGGAAATCCCAGGCTCCGGGTACCTAGTAGATGGTACGTAAAGCCTACGTCCTGGTCCAATGAAGGTTAAGGGATCATCCCTATCAAACTAACTCTCTTCCTCTGGCCTACTATGTAACCTTCAGGGGAAGGCTCTATCCGAGGGAGCGAGAGAGTCCCTGCTTCAGCGATGATGGAAGTTAGGATGAGAGGGGTGAGGGCTCTATCGATTGTATGAACGAGTCATCATGTATGGCTTGTCAGCTTCCTGATTAGTTTTATGAGTGCTCGGGAATGGCTCTAATAGCCCCGTAGAGCCACGATCTGAGGCAGGGCTATGCCTCCCTCTTGGTTAAGGGATAGGAGGTCATAGAATCGATCCTAGAGCCTAATCTGGCAATCGGATGTGATGGGCTGCTTTGTGAAATTTTATACTCAGGGTGCATGAACTTCGAGGGTGTTAGTGAGTCTCTGAGCTACTTTAACCTTGTGAGCATTGGCAATGTGAGCGTACCGGGCAGCCATAGCAGTTGACTTATGACCGAGGGCTCCCATGATCTCCCTCTCTGTAGAACCCTCCATAGCGAGGTAGGAAGCATGGGAGTGGCGGAGGTCGTGAAAGCGGAAGTCAGCGATTCTGGCAGCCTGTAGTGCTCTCTCCCAACTCTTCCGTGGGAATGCAGGCTTCTTGCTGGTGCGGGTACGAGAGAAGAGATAGTCGGAGGTCACCGACAGGCGACGTTTGACCAGAGCGAGAGCTTCGCCTACAAGAGGTACGAAGCGATCCTCATTCCCCTTGGTGGCCACGGCAGGAAGGCTGATGCCAGGACTGTCCATGTCGAGACGAATCCATGACCTCCGGATGGCTATCAACTCCCCCTGTCGCATCCCTGTGTAGAGGGCGAGCACGACCAGATCATAGAGATCCGGGTTTCGGCTCTGCTTGCAGGCTGCAAGAAGCCTTTCCAACTCGGAATCCTGTTCGTCTACCGGCCTGGAGAGGAAGCGGACTCTCCCCCTGGGCTCTTCCTTTCTGCCTACCGTCCTGACCACGTGCTGAGTGACCCAACTAACGGCAGGGCTCATGCCATAGGTGTACACGGCGCTGAGGGTCGTCAGATAGCGGTTGACGGTCGCGTTGCTGCGCTTCCCCTTCGGCCCGGGCTCGCGAACCAGCTTTTGCTTACAATCGTCAATCAGCCTTGGGCTGATGTCGGAGAGGTAGTAGGACCCGAGCTGTCCCTTCCACCAGCGGAGATGCCAGGCGTAGTCCCTTGCGCTAGCGGGAAGGTCCGGAAGGACATGCTCGGTGTAGCGGTCGATCAGGTCCGCCAAGGTCCGTTTCGATGCTTCCGGGCTGAGTAGGTAACGCCCGGTCTGGACGGCGGTTTCATGCTGCTTGGCCCATCGGATGGCATCCGCCTTCCGGTCGAAGGTCTGGGATTGCCTGGGATGCCCCTTGAGGCGTATATAAGCCGTGTAGCGGACTTTACCGTCCTCGGTGAGACGCTTATAGATGGTGGCCACGTGCCCTGTTCCGGGGTTCTTTGGTAGGCTGAGCGGGTAGTGACACGGGAGTGACACAAGGGCATGAGGCCTTCCCAGGTCAAACCGCTAAGACATGCAGAACCAATGAGATACAGGACGGAAGGCATGGGAACCAGCCGGTCTTCAAAACCGTTGTCCGGCGTCGGGGGTAGGTTCGATTCGTATGCGCTTCCGCCATACGGTTCTGTCTGTTTTACCTGAAGAGCCGGTACGTGGGTGAGTTTTCCATCCGTCTGATACCCAACAAACGGATCGGTTGTGGTCGCCTTACAGCATCTTGTCTAGTGTGATCGGCAGATCGCGAATGCGCTTGCCGGTCGCGTGGAACACAGCGTTCGCTACGGCCGCCGCTGCACCGGTGATGCCGATCTCGCCGACCCCGCGTGCTCCAAGCGGTGCGTGTTCATCGGGAATGTTGGTGTAGATCACCTCGATATCCGGGACGTCCAGATCGACGGGCACGTGGTATTCGGCCAGCGAGCGATTCACGATGCGCCCTCGTTGCTCGTCGAAGACTGTTTCCTCCGAGAGTGCCATGCCGATGCCCATGATGGTGCTGCCGCGGAACTGGCTCGTGGCGGCCTGCGGGTTCAGAATGCGGCCGCAGTCGAACGACCTGAGCCAGCGAGCCACGCGCACTTCGCCGGACGCCTCGTTGACACGTGGGATCGTCCTTGTGGAAGAGTCCGGCATGGTGTGCTTCGAGCTGTTTGTACTTCGCCTTCGCCAGTGGTGATTCGCCGTTCTTCTTGGCCAGCGACAACAGCTTGCGATGTGTTTTTCAACCGCTTTTTGCAGTGCGGCGGGGCCCGGCCGGGCTTCCAGAAGGGGCCGGTTGCGGTCAGCGCGGTCCGCCCATCTCCCACCCTCCCGTCCGTGCTGGCAGATTGATGATGGTCTGACTGAATGTTGTGCCGTCCATGATCCAGACGGCGTTCGCGCCGGTGGTCGAGTTGCGCCAGACGATGTCCAGGGCGCCGTCCGCGTTGAGGTCGAGCACCGCTCCGACGTGGTAGTCGGTGTTGGGGATCGCCGGCAGGTTGGCGGTGGCGACGTAGCTCGTGCCGTTCATGAGCCAGATCGCGTTCGTGCCCGCGTTGCTCGCCTGGGGGTTCTGGTTGCGCCAGAGAATGTCGGGTTGACCGTCGAAGTCGAAGTCGCCGACGCCGCCGATGACAAATCCACATTGGGCAGACCGGGTAGATTCACCGTCGTGACGAGGCTGGTCCCGTCCATGACCCAGGCGTAGTTCTTACCGGTCGAGAAATCGCGGATGAAGATGTCGGGCTTGGCGTCGCCGTTGAGGTCCCCCGCCGCCTGCAGGCGGAAGCTTGCGGGGAGCGAGAGGAGGTTGACGACCGTCGAGGGAGAGCCTGTGCCGTTCATGAGCCAGATGGCGTTCACGGCGTTCGCGTAGTTGCTCCAGAGAATGTCCTGAATGCCGTCGCTGTTGAAGTCCGCCACCGTCACGACGTGGAAGTCGTTCTGTGGGTTGGTGGTGTTGGGCAGTCCCTGCAAGCTCACCGAACAAAGCCCTCCCGTCATCCAAGAACGTTTCTCCTCACGTAGGATGGAGGGATCCTACCTTGAGGAGAACGCAATGCAGACGGAAGACCTGTCGCTGGACACCGCGAGGCAGATCGAGCTTGCCGAGATGAACGCCTGGGCCGATCAGTGGGCGGCCTTCCGGGAAGAGGACGTGACGCGGCTCCGGCTGGGCATCACGCGCGTGGGCGAAGTCATCGTGCTCACCTCGCCCGTGATCCTGTTCTCGCACTTCAACTGCGCTCAAGGGCTGGGATTGGCGAAGCCCGCCACGGAGGCGGAACTGGAGGAGATCCTGGCCCTCTTTCGCGATCAGGGGATCGGCAAGTTCCTCATCCATCACGTTCCCTTGGCGCAACCCGCCGCGCTCACGGACTGGCTCGTGGCACGGGGGCTTCGCCCGGTGGGAGGCTGGGACCGCGTCTTCCGCGAAGCCGGGCCACTCGACGTTCCATCCGAGCTGCCCGCCGGGATGAGCCTTGAAAAGGTCTCGATGGGGACGGCGGAAGAGTGGGCGGATTTCCTTACCGGCATGTACCGCCTCGAGCCCGCGAAGCCCCTGCTCCTCGCGCTCGTCGAGCGCCAGGGCTGGCATCATTACGCGTTGCGCGAGGGAGACCGCATCGTGGCCGCCCGCTCGATGTATGTTCATGGCGACGGCATGGCCTGGTGGGGCATCGAGGCGCCTGTGCCGGGGTTCATGACGCAGCGCTTCGATCTCGATTTCCACCTCTGCCGTGAGATCGTGCGGGAAGGTTTGAGCCTGGGCGTGCGGCGGTTCGTGGCCGATGTCGAGAAGGTGGACCCCGGCCAAGGGCACGACGGCTATCACAATTTCTCCCGTCTCGGCTTTAAACGGGCCTATCTGCGGACCAACTACGGCTTCTGACGGAGCCCGGAGGAACATGGACGAGCGGACATCCCAGGACGTCGAGGCGAGCTACGACCGCGTCGCCCGCGAGTACGCCGAGCACCTGTACGGCGAGCTCGAGGGGAAGCTTCTGGATCGCGAGCTTCTGGACCGTTTCGCCGAACGGCTCCGGAACGCGGGTCCGGTCTGTGATCTGGGCTGCGGCCCGGGTCAGATCGCCCGCTACCTGAGGGACCGGGGCGTCGAGGTCCACGGCATCGACCTCTCGCCCGGCATGGTGGCCGAGGCCCAGAGGCTCAATCCGGATATCCCCTTTTCGCGGGGGGACATGCTGGCGCTCGATTCGAAAGACGGCGCGTGGGCCGGCATCGCCGCCTTCTACGCGATCGTCCACCTCCTTCCGGAGCAGATTCCGCAGGCCTTCGCGGAGATGAAACGAGTGCTCCGGCCGGGAGGCCTGCTCCTGCTGGCCTTCCACGTGGGGGAGGAGATCATCCATCGCGACGAGCTCTGGGGCCAGGAAGTGGATCTGGATTTCCGTTTCTTCCTCCCGGAAGACATCGAGGCCGCCCTGCGCTCAGCCGGTTTCGAGATCGACAAGGTGCACATCCGCGAGCCCTACCCGGAAGTCGAGCACCCGAGCCGGCGGGCGTACATCCTGGCGCGAACGGCTGGCGGAAGTTGACGCGTTAGCGGTCCCGCGTTCTCGACCTCCAGGCATCATTGCCCGGTCTCCATGGAGCCTTCCCCTTCCTTCAACCAACGTTCCCCGATGATTTTCCCTACGGTCTCAGGTGTCCGACCCCAGGGGAAAATTATTTTCCCCTCGTGCCGGGTTGCTGAGGTCGAGGGGTCGCTCACCGGTCCCGAGGGGAAAGCCATCGAGATCTTGGGGAAACCCGCTGCGATCTCGGGGGAACTCGTCCGGCGGGACGGCTAGAATTCTCCTCGCATGTCACGAGCGAGAACGGACGGTCCAATCCTGGTGGCGGGGGGCGGTATCGGCGGCTTGACCGCCGCGGTTGCCCTGCGTCAGGCGGGCTTTGACGTCCAGGTCTTCGAGCGGGCGGCGGAGATCCGCGAGATCGGCGCGGGTATTGCGATCTCGCCTAACGCCGTGCTCGCCCTGCGGCGGCTGGGCCTTGACCGGACGATCATCGGGGCCGGGGTCGTGGCCGAGACGCTCGATCTACGGGCCGCGGATGGCACCCTTCTGGCGAGCCTGAGTCCGGGTGGCCTTGGAGGTGGGATCGACGCGCCCTTCGTCTGTATCCACCGCGCGACGCTCCAAGCGGTGCTTCTGGAGGCGGCGGGCCGCGAAGTCGTTCAGACGGGTTGTGAATGCGTGGGTTTCGAGGAAGGACCGGTCCTGCGGCTGCGGGACGGCCGGCGGATCGAAGGGACGGCGATCGTGGGGGCCGACGGTCTCCATTCGCGGATACGGGAGCAGCTCCTGGGCGACGGCGAGCCCCTGTATGCGGGCTACACGGCTTGGCGGGCCGCCACGCCGGAGAGCTTCGTGCCGCGTCCCACGACCACTTCGGAGACCTGGGGCCGCGGACACCGCTTCGGCATCGTGCCTCTGGATCACGGGCGCGTCTACTGGTACGCCACCGCCAACGTCCCTCCCGGCGGCAGGGATGAGCCCGGAGCCTTGCGCGACGGGTTGCTGCGCATCTTCGGCGGCTGGCACGAGCCGATTCGGGATCTGATCGCGGCGACGCCGGAGGAGGTCATCGTGCGCACCGACATCCTCCACCGCCGTCCGGTCCGCCGCTGGGGCGCGGAGAGGGTGACGCTGCTGGGGGACGCGGCCCATCCCATGACCCCTAATCTTGGACAGGGAGCCTGTCTGGCGATCGAAGATGCGGTGATCCTGGCGGACTGTCTGCGGGACCTCCGGGACCCCGCTGCAGCTTTGCGCCGATATGAATCCCTGCGCCGGACGCGCGCCGCTCACATCGCTTTGCGGGCCGCCCATCTCGGCTGGATCGGACAGTGGAGGAGCGCTGCAGCCTGCGCGTTGCGCGACCGGATCGTGCGGTGGACTCCGGACGCGTTTCACCGGTTCCAGATGCGGCTGATCTTTCGGT
>CAXTNS010000024.1:5346-16290 GCA_964245465.1 uncultured Thermoanaerobaculia bacterium | reverse complement strand
CCCGCCCCATCCCAGGCGGATCAACCAGGGGCACACCATCGAAGAGCTGGCGGCACGGAGGACTACTTGACGGCTTTCTACGGCTCCGTGCCGCAGGCCGTGCGGGAGATCTATTTCGGCTATCTCGGCTGGTTCCAGGCTGATCCGGTGGCCCTGCGGCCCACGCTGCCGCGGGATCTGTCCGTGAAGACGGTGGGGATGATGGGCGGCGTCCAGAAAGTCGTGGCCACGGCGGCGGAGTCCCTCGCCAACGGCCGCAGGCTCTGGGCCCAGGGGCAGACCGACAAGGCTCACGAGGCGCTCCAGTGGGCCGCCGAGCTGAAGGCGAGCGGAAGGATGCTCCGGTCACGGAGGTCTGCAAGGACCTCGTGCCGAAGTTCAACGTCCACACTTCACCGGTGATAACCGTGTGGCGCAGCCCGAACAGGCCTTCAGCCTTCACATCCGCTGCGCCATCGCGGAGTTCGCTGCGCTCCAGACGCCAGCAAATTTCGATCGCATGGACCTCGCGATCTCGATGACCTACGACGCCTGGGTGAAGCTGCTGAAGTCGGTGGACCTCGCGGTCGCCTGCCGCAATGAGAAGCCGTTCGAGAGCACCCTTCAGCAGGCTTTGCGGGACGGTGGTGTCAAGGTCGTGAAGGGTACGCCGGAGCAGGTCCAGAGCTTCTTCTGCGACTACTTCGATCCGCCGCTTACGACGTTCCAGGCGCTGACTCTGCGGTAGACACGATCTACCGCAGATCCCCCGTCAGCCACCGCACCACGTTGAGCGCGAACTGACGGTTGTCGTATCCGGGGACGGTGAAGCCGATCGTCCCCGTTTCGTCTTCCTGCGTGGTGAGCATGGCGGCTTCGCCGAGGACGACGACGCGGCCGTTGCCGAAGGAGAGCGCAAGGGCCTGGCTGCGGTCTTCGGCGGGGATTCTCCGTCCATCGGACATGCGGTGCATGGCGGTCGGGCTCAGCCGGAGGAGGTTGACGCTGTCCATCGGGCCGTGCAGGGACTGGCCGCCGAAGGTCACGATCTTCCTGATGCCGCGGGTGATGGGGTGCTCGGCGATCATGTCTTCCTTGCGCGTGAAGACGATCTCGACGGGCGACAGTCTCTGATGCTCCGGGTCTTCCGTAAAGGCGTTGCTCAGGGTGATCCCGAAGCGGTCCGCAAGGGTCTGCGCGGCGCCGCCGATAGGGTAGCGATCGGTGATCAGGAGGAGCGCTCCGCCGCCGCGGACCCACTCGAGCACGGCGTCGGCTTCGGCGTCCGTGAAGGCCGGCCGGCCGCGCTCTTCGAGAGGTTTTTCGGGCCCGGCGCTGCGGGCGCCGGCGATCACCAGCAGGTCGTATCCCTGGAGGGATTCCGTTGTGAACGGCGCGGTGTTCGGCGTCACCACGTAACCCTCCGGATCGATCAGGTCCACGAAGGGCTTGTACCGGCCTCCCGCGGTATGGACGTTGTGGTGCGCCTCGTCGAACAGGACCTGCCGAATGGGTGGGTGCGATGTTCGCGGAGCCTGCGGCGCGCAGGCTCCGACCATCGAGACAACCTGAAGGAGAATGGCGATTCGGGATCTCACCTCACCTCCGCATCAAGACGAACAGCCCCGCTCCCTCCGTGCCAGTGTAAATCAGGCCCGAAGGCGAGGAATCGACCGTTAGGGAGAGCACCCGGGTTCCCGGTGGCAGGCTCGTGTTGAGTGGCCGCCAGTGGGCGCCACGGTCGTCGGTCACGAAGACGCCTTCGTCCCCGGCGGCATAGAGCCTGCCAGCCCGGTGGGGTCTGCGTTCGCCGATCCATGACTCCTCCCATGGTTTTTACTTTATACGAGAAGGAGCCGAGCACCGTCGCTGGAGCCTCCGGGAACCCGGCATGACCCTTGCGGGTCTAAAGGATTGAACACCATGGGAGGTCTGATGATGAACGCGAAGCTTTCGCGGGTCCTCTTGCTTGTGATCAGTGCCGGGATTCTGTCCGCCCTGGGATCTCTCGCCGCGGAGCCGCCCGCCGGTGAGGCCGGGGCTCTCTCGGGTATCCAGGAAAGGGCGAAGCGGCTGAGCGAGCGCAGGAATCGGGGAGAGACGGTTCCCGAGCCGGAGATCCGGGAAGTTGAATCGGAATTCATTTCCTCGTTGAACGGGACTCTCGAAAACCCGAAGGTCCTGGAGGCACTCCAGGACTTTTACGGAGACCACTGGAGTCTTGCCCCGGCTCCTGCCCTCCTCGATCTCGTGGAACGGTCGCCCGACCCGTCAAGGCTGGCTCTGCGGTTCGTGGACGAAGGCGCCGGCAATCCCAGTGTCATGAGGGACGTCGTCCTCGCGGCTCTCGCGGCCCGGCCTTCACAGGTAGTGCTCTGGATAAAAGCCGCCGGGATGATGGCGAAGCCGGTCTGGAGGATCGCTCTCTTCGAGGAAGCCTTCCAGCGTTGGATGTCCACTGCTGATCTCTCGAAGCAGGAGGACCTCGCCGTCGCCGCCGCTCTGGCCGGCAGCCTGCTCCAGGAGCAGATGAGAGCAGGACTCACGAAGCGGTATCTCTCGACGTTCCAGACACTGCCGCCCCGGGTGCGGGAACGGCTCACGAAGGGCATGGCCTCTCCGGTCGAGACCAGGATTGGAGACCTGCCCTTCCAGGGCAAGATCCCGGACCTGCGGCTCGACCTGGCCACCGCTTTCCTGGTGGAGGGGGATGCGAAAGCGGCTGGCGAATGGATACGGCGGGTCCCGGAGGAGACGGTTCCCCAGGAGACCCCCGACACCGTCTTCTGCGACGATATGGATCTCCGGCAGGACGTGCAGCGCTTCCGCAAGGTGCTCCTGAGATCCATCGAGCCCTCGTCCGGGGACCCGTTCGACCTGCTGGTTGAATCCCTGACGACCGGGCAATGCGGGGAGCTCGGCCGCACTCTGGCGGTGGCCCAACTGGCCGAGCGCGAGGGCTACCCTGCCGTCAAGGCATTTCTCTACGAGCGCGCGAGATGGGCTTTCAAGACGGGCGAGGAACCGTTCACGCCGAGCCGCGGCGCCACCTCCAGAGTCCTCGCCGCGGCCGGGGGGCTCCAGGCGGAGAGAGAGGCATTGCGGCAGACCCTGGAGAGAGAGGGAGATGCCGCGCGGGAGGCGGCGCGAGCGGGTCTCGGGCCGGACCCCGCGGCCGCCCTCGTCCCGCGCTTCCTGCGGGCCCCTTCCCGGGTCCGCTTCACGGAACGGCCGCTGCCAGAGGGCATGACGCCCGTCGAGGTCACATCGAAGAAAGAAAAAGCCCTGCGCCGGTCCGCCAAGGCCCTCAAGCTGCCGGCCGGCTTCGCGGCTGTGCGGGCCGAGCGTCAAGGCGATCGGGCGGCGGCCGTCGGTGTCTCCCAGAGCTACGATCCGGTGGGAGAGATCTCCAGCGGCGCCTACTGGGTCCTCCTGTCCTCGGACGGCGGAGCCACCTGGTCCCAGCCCCTTTACACGGGCCTGCGGGTGAACCAGCCCTACGTCGTGCGCCAGGCCTCGGCATTGCCGTTCTTCGAGGAAGACCGGCTGCGGATCGAGGTCGAAATCGAGGAGATCGACACCGCGGAAATCTACTTTCCTCCGATCTCCCTGCCTACCAAGCGCACGGCCAAGGGGCTGTTCCTCGAAATTCCGATCGCGGACCTGGAACGCGATACCGACGGCGACGGCCTGACCGATCTCGCCGAGGAGCGGTTGCTCACCGATCCGGACAACCCCGACACCGACGGCGACGGTTTCGCCGACGCCGCCGATTCCCTGCCTGGCGTGCCCTGGGCGCACGATCCCTCGCCCGCGTCGCGGGCTTTGGCGGCGTTCATCGCCGGGATCTCGGGCGTGGATCAGAGGGCCATCGTGGAGGGCCGGCCGGGGCCGAGCGTCCTGTGCTGCCGGGGCGACCGGCCTGCCTTGAAAAGTGAGAAAACGGACTTCTTCGTGGGCGACCGCGCGCTCTTCGCGGCGCTCGACCCGGACCGGCGCCTGGTGGTGCTCACGCCGGACGAGGCCGTGGAGACCACAAAGAAATTCGGCCCGTTCTACCCGAAAGAGCTGAAGATTTTTCTGATCGACCGCTCCGGCCGGCGGGGCTACGCCGTCTGGTCCGCCTCCTGGCAGGGGGGCGAGATGTCCCTGGAGGAGAAGAACGGCCAGTGGGTCGCGGAGGAGATCTCCTCCTGGATCACGTAAGGGGCCGCTACGCTCCCTCTCCCACGGGCAGGATCCACGTGGGCAACGCCCGCACGGCCCTGGCGGCGTGGCTCTCCGCGCGCAGCCGGGACGGCGCGTTCGTCTGGCGGCTGGAGGATCTGGACCCGCCGCGCGTGGTGCCCGGCATGGCCGAGGCGCAGATCGAGGACCTCGCCTGGCTCGGGCTCGACTGGGACGAGGGGCCGGGAGTGGGGGGGCCGCACGCGCCGTACATCCAGTCGCAACGGTACGCTCTCTATGAGGACGCTCTGAAGAGGCTCTCGGAGGCGGGACGCCTGTTCCCCTGCCGTCTCTCCCGCAAGGACCTCCAGGCCATGGCCTCGGCCCCCCATGGCGGCGAGGAGGCTCCGTACCCCGCGTCGCTGCGGCCCGCGGGGCTCGATCCCGATTGGTTCGAGCGGCTTTGCGAGGCGGACCGGCCGGACGCGGCGATTCGATTCCTGGTCGAAGATCGGCCGGTCTCGTTCACCGACCGCGTCTACGGACCGCTCACGGAGCGCGTCGATCTCGCGGTAGGGGATTTCGTCCTCAAGCGCCGCGACGGTCTCTACGCCTATCAACTCGCCGTGGTGGTGGACGACCTGCTGATGGGGATCGACGACGTGGTGCGTGGCGCGGACCTCCTGGCCTCGACGGCGCGGCAGATCCAGTTGATCGAAGCGCTCGGCGGCACGCCGCCCGCGTACGCGCACGTTCCGCTCGTGGTCAACGCGCATGGAGAAAAGCTTTCCAAACGGGACCAGGGATTGACGTTGCGGTCGCTGCGGGAGGCCGGCGTCCGCCCCGAAGCGGTCGCCGGTTATCTCGCGTATTCGTTGGGATTGCTGGACCGGCCCGAGCCCTGCCGGCCGGGCGATCTGGTCTCCCTCTTCTCCTGGGACCGGATCGCCCGCGATGGCTGCGATGACTGGGTTCTACCCGAAGACCTGACAGGGTTACTTCTTCTTGGTTAACGTGTATACGCCATCCGGCTGATTGAACAGCGCACCGGTGACGTTGCCCTGGGCATCTTCCACGAAGGAGACGGAGATGATCCGGAACTCCTTGAGGGTGAAGTCGCCGTCCACCGCGGGCTCCAGGTGGAGCGCCGGCGCACCCGGCAGCGTGATCGTCAGCACGTTGCCCGTCAGGACGATGGTGCCCGTCTGTCCGGCCATCTCGTACTCGCCAAGGAAGCGGGCGAGGTAGGCGGGATCGGAGAGCCGCGCGTCGGGCTTCCTGGCGAAGACGATGTCCTTGACCTGCGGCTCGAACTGCGCCGACAAGGCCGACACGTTGCCCTTGACGTCTCCCTGGAAGAGGAACTTCATGTTTTCGAACGTCGGGTCCGTGGCGCCCTCCTTGCCGTTCCAGACCTCGTAGTGCCAGTGCTCCAGCGGCGCGGTGATGCCGTTGTACGTCATCTCCAGGTGATCGCCCGCCACCGCCACCTTGAGCGGTCCGTAGCCGGGATTCTCGTAGTCGCCCGCGTAGTCGGCCAGCTTGTGGGCGGGCTTGGTGCCGGGCTTCTTCACGCTCTCCTTCTTCGCCTTGGCCGCCTTGTTCGCCTCCTTGCCCTTCTCACGCTTGGCCAGGGCTTCGCCGTTCCAATCGATGGGATCGAGCTTCAGGAACCGGTCGATCGTGTGGCGCACGAGCCTCTCGGGTGTGCCCGTGCCGTCCTTGTTGGTGAGCACCACCATGCCGAGGTCGTCCTGCGGCAGGAGCGTCACCAGGGCCGAGAAGCCGTCGATGTTGCCGCCGTGCTCGACCCGCGTGTGGCCGCGGTAGCCGTCCACCATCCAGCCCAGCGCGTAGGAAGGCGGCGTGAGCTCCGGCCGCTCGGCAGGCACGCCCATCACCATCTGCGGCAGGTGGAGGTCTGCGAGCGTGTTGGCGCCGATGACCTGCTTGTCTCCCACCTTGCCATTGCCGAGGTGGAGCTTCACCCACTTCGCCATGTCGTTCACGGAGGAGTTGATCGAGCCCGCGGGACCGATCATGTTGATGTTGCGGAAGGGCATGAGGACGATCTTCTCGTCGTCGTCCTCCTTGTACGGCAGGGCGTGGTCGGCGTCCTTCTGGGAAGCGTCGACGGAGAAGTTGGTGCGCGTCATGCCCAGCGGCTCGAAAACCCGCTCGCGGACGCTGTCTTCCCAGGGCTTGCCCGTGAGGTATTCGGTCAGATATCCGGCGGTGAGAAACATCAGGTTGTTGTACTGCCACTTGGCCCGGAGCTGCTCGTTGGGCTCCAGGTAGCGCAGGCGCTCGACCACGTCCTTGCGGGTGAGAGCATTGTTGTTGTACCAGACCAGGTCGTGCCGCGGCAGGCCCGAGCGGTGGGTCACGAGGTCGCGCGGCGTGATCGTCTCCGACGTGTTGAGGTCGTACATCTGGAAGCCGGGGAGGAACGTCCGTACCGGCTTGTCCCATTCGAGCTTGCCCTCGTCCACCAGGGTGGCGAGGGTGAAGGTGGTGAACGCCTTGGTGGAGGAGCCGATGGCGAACAGGGTGTCCGCCGTTACGGGGAGCTTCTGCTCGACGTCGCGATAGCCGAAGCCCTTGGCGTAGACCACCTCGCCGCCCTTGACGATGGCGATCGCGAGGCCGGGAACCTTGAAGTCCTGGATCGTCTTCTCGACGAACGCGTCATAGCCGTCGAGCGCGTTTTTCGCCGCCTCGGCCGGGGCCGTGCCGCGCCGGAGTTCGAAGGGGAACTTGCCGCCGCCCTGGGTGAAGTCGCCCGCGATTTTGGCGCCGTCCGCGTCGAGCGTACCGTTGAACGTGGGCGTGCCCGGGATGCCTTGGATCTCGAACGAGACCGCCGCGCCGTCCACTTTGACGTTCGTGAGCGGCAGGTCCTTGGCGTTCTGGAGCGGGATCGAGATGTCCCCCTTCCAGGCGTCGCCGTCCTGGGACAGGTCGACGTCGACCCCCAGCTTGGTGCCGGGGATCTGGATCTCGCCCTCCCAATGACCCGCGGGACCGGCTTCGGCCGCCAGGATGGGGAGGGCGAGCAGCATCAACAACACGGTCGCGAGGACCGCGCGGAAGGATCGAGCAGATACCATTTGTGGACCTCCTAGAGGATCTGGAACCTACGCCCCTAGATACGCAGGGAGGCGGGAATGGTTACGGCGATCAGGGACCGCCCGTCCGCTCCAGCCAGTCCGCGACCTTCTCCTGGAGGTCTCTCTGCGCCGCCCTCTTTTCCTCGTCGGAGAGCTCGCGCTGATCCGTCGTTTCGATTTTGTTTTTCAGCGTGCCGCGTCCGAGGCGGCGTGGCGCGAGAAGAGCCGCACCGAGCTCCCCGCCGCGAGCAGCGCGCGGACGGCGGCGGTTCCGACGACTCCGGTTCCTCCGGTGACCAGGACTTTCATGGACGTTTCTCCTTGTGCTGGCGCAGGGCCGCTTTCGCAGCAAAGTGGCCGCAGAGTCCATGGACGCCTCCCGAAGGAGGAGTGCTCGACGAGCAGAGGAAGACACGGGGATCGGGCGTCGCGTAGGGGTTCAGGCTGGCGACCGGCCGCGTGAAGAGCTGGGAGAGCAGGGCGGCGCCACCGTTGATGTCACCCCCCACGAGGTTGGGATTGTGGGCCTGGAGCTGCGCCGTGTTCATCGTGTGGCGGGCGAGGACCACGTCGCGGAAGCCCGGCGCGAAGCGCTCGATCTGGGATTCGATGGCAGCCGTGAAGTCCGTCGTGGAGCCGTGGGGCACGTGGCAGTAGGCCCACGCCGTGTGCAATCCGGCGGGCGCCCGTGTGGGATCGAAGAGGCTCGCCTGGCCTACCAGCGTGAACGGCTTCTCGGCCTCGCGCCCGTTCCAGGCCGAATCCTCGGACAGCGAGACCTCGTCGATGCGCGCGCCCAGGTGGATCGTACCGGCCCGGCGGCACGCCTCGGCCCGCCAGGGAATGGGCTCCGAGAGCGCCCAATCCACCTTGAACACCCCCGGCCCGTAGCGGTACCGGGCCAGTCGGCTGCGATAGAGGGCTGGCCAGTGGAGACCGCCGACCTTGAGCATCTGGGCCGGCGTCAGGTCGAACAGGTAGGCGCGGGCGGGCGGCAACTCGTCCATGGACCGCACGAGACGGTTGGTATGGATCTCCCCGCCATGCTCCCGTAGCAGCGCGGCCAGGGCGTCTGGAATGCGCTGGGCGCCCCCCTCCGGCTGGGGCCAGCCCGCGGCGTGGCCGGTGACGCCGAGCATCAGGCCAAAGGAGGCCGTGGGGATCTTTTCGAGCGGCAGGAACGAGTGGCCGGCGAGCCCCGCGAAGAGAGCGCGGGCGCGGAAGCCCTGGAACCGGCCGCGGGCGAGCGATGCCGCGTCCCGCAGCCCCATGAGCCCGAAACGGGCCATGCGGAAGGGATGGGCGGGCCAATGGATGGGCGACAGGAGATCGGGGCCCAGCTCCTCCCACGCGTCCGAGAACGGGCGGAACAGGCGTTCCCAGGCCCAGGCGTCCCCACGCTCGCCGAAGCTGTCACCGGTCTCCTCGAACCCGCGGGCGAGCACGGCCGCCGTGCCGTCGTCGAACGGATGGGCGAGGGGATAGGGAGGATGGATCCACTTGAGCCCGTGCCGCTCGAGCGGCAGGCGCGGGATGAACTCCGATCCCACCGTCAGGGGATAGATCGCCGAGCAGACGTCGTGGACGAACCCGGGCAGCGTCAGCTCCTCGGACCGGGCCGCCCCTCCGATCGTCTTGCCGGCCTCGAAGACCTCCACGGACCACCCGGCCCGCGCCAGCGTGACCGCCGCCGCGAGCCCGTTCGGTCCGGCGCCGATGATGATTGCGTTCCGCTCCGCCATCCCGGACGCGGTGTTGCAAGCTCTGCGCCCTCAGCTCCCAGCGCTGCCACAGGGCGCGAGGCTCAGGCCCGTCCGGACTTGGCGCAGGGAATCGATCCCCTGCTGGACCGTCGTCTGGGCGCAGACCAGTACCGGAGGCGTCTCGCCTTCCGCCGCGCGCGAAAGGCACCGGGTCTCGATGAGGAGGCCCGTACCTCCCCGGGTGGCGGAAAGGATGAATTCGCCGCTCCCTTCCGTCCACCGTAGGTTCTCGGCGCCGAGTTGGACGGCGGAGTCCGCGCCGAGGTCCCGCTTGACTCCGGCCGTGAAGGCGCGGAAGGACGACTCGTCACGCCCCGCTCCCTTGGCGGCTTGGACGAGCAGGCGCTCGCCGGTGGCCGGGCTCTGCCAGGTCCATTCGGTAAGGTAGGGATCGTTCAGATAGCGTGCCCCCTCCTTCGCGGGAGCGAAACGGCGGTCCGGCGCGGGGAAGGAGAAGGCGAGGGCGGGCTGACAGAGACGTCCGGCGGCACCAGGTGACGGCTGTTCCCTCTCGATCTGAGTCAATGGGCTGTTGTCGTCCTGCCGGGCGTGCGCGATCCGTGTCAGCGCGTAGAGCTGGAAGACGAGCAGGCCCAGCATCACGAGCAGCACCAGTCCGCCCAGAGTGCGCCGGCTGGTCTGGAACGCGTAGGAGGCCAGGAGAGCGAGCAGGAGTGCCCAGACGGCCTGCTTGCCGGCGGCTTCCGCCAGCTTCTCCACGCTCCCGCCGAACGGCTCGGTGCCCACGAAGGCCATGGCCAGCACCAGGAAGACGAGAAAGCCCAACACCCCATGGAGCAGACCCCGCCCGACCGGGATTTTCACGTCGGGCGTCGACATCGCCATCGCTTTCACCATGACAGGCCTCCGCGGCAGGAGGAATCCGGCGTTTGATAGGAACTTTGGGAGATCATACCACTGCCTTCCCCTCACGAAGCTCTGGTACAAAGGGTGCATCTTTCAGCGGTCGCGGCGTTGACGTACCCGCATGAAAGGAGACTCCCAATGCGTCGCCGAGCTGTAATGGTGGCTTTCGTCGTCCTCGCCTTCCTTCCCTTTGCGGGTTCCTCTCAGCAGATCCCCAGGCCCTGGGGTAACGACCCTGGAAACTGGACCGTCTACTACGTCGAGCCCGCGGATCTGGCCCAGGCTCTCAACGTCCTGGAGAGTCGGGGGGAAACCCCGGCCTTCATCGTCCAGGCCAAGACCGGCGAGGAGCGCGACTGCTCGGAATACGGCTGCCACCTGGATCCGACCTCAGGCCAGACCCTTTGCGTCGACCCGCCTCCCGAGGGCTGCCCCACGACCGGGGTCTCCAACTCTCTCCTCTTCGTCGTGGTCTGCAGGAAGAGTTGACCGGGACGATTTCTGAGGACGAGGGCCGGCGGGCGGCGGTGCTACCATTCCCCGCAATGTTCGGGACCGACCGTCTGCCGACCCTGGAGGCCCCCCGGGTGATTCTGCGCTGGATGGAGGAGGGGGACGTCGAGGCGCTGTTCGGGATTTTCTCCAACCTCGAGGTCATGCGGTACTGGAGCTCGCCGCCCATGGAGGAGATGGCGGACGCTCAGAACCTCCTCGCGGACGTCCGCACCAAGTACCGCCGCAAGACGTATTACCAATGGGGCATCGCCCGGCGGGAAGACAACCGGGTGATCGGCACCTGCACGCTGTTCCACCTCGACATGGACAACCGGCGCGGCGAGATCGGCTACGCGCTCGGCCGCGAGCACTGGGGCAAAGGTTACATCGCGGAGGCCCTGGGAGCGCTCCTCTCCTTCGCGTTCTACGACCTGGCCCTGCACCGGCTGGAGGCCGACGTCGACCCGGACAACGCGGGCTCCATCAAGACGCTGGAACGGCTGGGATTCCAGAAAGAGGGCTACCTGAGGGAGCGGTGGCTCGTCAACGGCAGAGTCATGGAC
>CAXTNS010000024.1:0-5336 GCA_964245465.1 uncultured Thermoanaerobaculia bacterium | reverse complement strand
CCGGGGCCGTGGGCGCCCCCGGAAGGGCGCCCCGAGTAAAGGCGCCGCTACTTCTTTTCCTGGAAAGTGATGGCTGCCGTCGTCTGCCCGTCCGAAGCGCCGACGAGCACGCTGACCTCCCGGTGAGGGTTCTCGCCGCTCGCCGTCAGGATGCCGCCCTTGCCCTCGGCGGTGTTGCTGGTGATCGTCGAACCCACCTTGAGGCCGGCTTCCTTGAGCCGGGACTCGTAGAAAGAGAGTACCTTGTCACTCGTGTCCGGGGTGGCGAGGGTGAAGGAGGCCGAGCGGCCTTCAGCATTGTTCGTGTCGAAGGTCCCCTGCACGGTGCCACCAGGGTAGACCGGCAGCCAGGAGGGGAGGTCCTGAGGCGCGGCGCCCCCGGCCTGGAGGGTGGCGACCTGGCTGCCTTTTTCGTCGGTCACCTTGACCGTGCCATCCTTGGCCGAGGCGTCAAAGACGGCCGTACCGTCCTTGGTCTTGACCGTGAGCTTGCCTTCCTTGAGATCCTTGGCGTTGACGGTTATCTCCTCGCCGGTCTTGATTTCCCGGATGGTGATGGTGCCCGTCGCCTCGTCGGCCGAAACGAGCTCATAGTCCGGATTGGCACGCACGTACCATTCGGCGATTGTCAGGGTGGGATTCTTCTCGAGCTTGTCGGCCTGCTTTTTGAGGAACCAGCCGCCCGCGGCGAGCATGATCATGAAGCCAATGGCGGCGAGCACCACGAGAGCACCGCAGCCAATGCCGATCCACGCCAGAGGGCTCAGGCCCTTCTTGGGCGGCGGTGGTGCAGGCTGAGGAGGGAAGCTGGGAGGCGGTGGAGGAGTTGGCTGACCGTTCATGGGATTCCTTTCAAATGAGAAAGGAAACGATAGCACTCCCTCTACGCCGCCTCCTCCAGCGACTTCTCCCGCCGCGTCTTCGGCCAGAACCGCCGCACGATCGCTCCCACCTTCTCCTTGCCCCGCAGGTCGTCGAAGATGGAGTAGAAGACCGGCGTGGCCAGCAGCGTCAGCAGCAGCGAGAGGCTCTGGCCGCCGATGACGACCACGGCGATGGCGCGCCGCTCCTCCGCGCCCGGGCCGGTGCCGAGGGCGAGCGGGAGCATGCCTGCCACCAGGGCCAGAGTGGTCATCAGAATCGGCCGGAGACGGTCGCGGTTGGCCTGGATGATGGCCGCGCCGCGCTCCATCCCCTTGGCCCGCAGGCCGTTCATGTGGTCGATCTGCAGAATGGCGTTTTTCTTCACCACGCCGAAGAGCACCAGCACGCCCAGGGCCGAGTAGAGGTTGAGCGTGTTGCCCGTGGCCCAGAGCGAGATCAGGGCGAAGGGCACGGCGAGCGGCAGCGAGAGCAGGATGGTCAACGGGTGGACCACGCTCTCGAACTGCGACGCCAGGATCATGTACATGAAGATGATCGAGAGGAGCAGGGCAAAGGCGAACTGGTTGTAGGTGCGAGCCAGCTCCCGGCCGCGTCCACCGACGGCGGTCGAGTAGGCGGGCGGCAGGTTCATCTCCTTGACGGCCTGCTGAAGGGCCTCCAGCCGGTCCGCCAGCGCGTAGCCCGGGGCCACGCCGGCCCGCAGGCTCACTTGGCGCTGGCGGTCGAGGCGGTCGACGCGGGAGGCTGTGGTCTCTTCCCGGATGGTGACGAAGTTGCCGAGCTGGTAGAGCCTTCCACCCTCGCCGGGCACGTAGAGGTTGAGGATGGCCTGCGGGTCGTTGCGCGCTCCCTCGGCCAGCCGGAGCTGCACGTCGTAGTCGTCGTTGACGGACGGATCGCGGAAGCGGGAGACCTCTTCGTCGCCGCCCACCATCAGGCGCAGGGCATTGCCCACGTCCGACATGTCGACGCCGAGAGCGGCGGCGCGCTCGCGGTCCACCACCACCCGCAGCTCGGGCTTGTCGAGCTTCAAGGTGGTGTCCGCGTCCACGATGCCGCCGATTTCCTCCGACTTCTCCCGCAACTGGTCCGCGTACTTGGCGAGCGCCTGGAGGTCGGGGCCTCTCAGGGCGAAATCGATGTCGGCGTTGCCGCCGCCGATGTTGAACGAGTTGATGTTGCGGACGGCGATGCGCAGGTCGCCGAACTTCTTCATGCGCTTCCGGACTTCCGTCATCACGTCCCGCTGGCTGTAGTTGCCGCGGAAGGCGGCGGCGGGGTCGAGCCGGATCAGGCTCTTGAAGAAGCGGCTGACGGAGAGCTTGCGCTCCTCGTGGGGCGCGATGCGCACGAAGAAGCGGCCCTGGTTGACGCCGCCCAGGAAGCCGCCGCCGGAGGTGGCGAGGACCGTCTGGATGCCGCGGACCTCCTTGAGCTGGGCCTCGATGGCCCGCATGGCCTCGTCCACCCCGGCCACGCTGGTGCCTTCGGGAGCGTTGACGTTGATCTCGAACTCCGACTCGTCCACGTCGCTCGGGATGTACTCGACCTTGACCATCTTGAACACGGGGATCGAGGCGAGCATGACGCCGAGGCAGATCAGGGCCGCCAGGCGCCGCCGCTTCATGGTGGCCCGCAGGAGGCGCTCGTAGCCGCGGTCGATTCGGGCGTAGAAACCTTTCCGTGAGCTCGCGGTCTCGTGGCCGCCATGGCCTCCCCCACCCCCAGACATGGCGTCCGAGGCGCGCAGCATGCGGGCGCTCATCATGGGCGTCAGGCTGAACGAAACGAGCAGCGAAACCATCACGGCCACCGCCGCCGTCAGGCCGAACTGGTAGAGGAAGCGGCCCGAGATGCTGGACATGAACGAGACGGGGACGAAGATCACCACCAGCGAGAGGGTCGTGGCGAGCACCGCGAGGCCGATCTCCTGGGTGGCCGCCCTGGCCGCCTCGAAAGAGTTCATCTTCTTCTCCTCGATGTAGCGGAAGATGTTCTCCAGCACCACGATGGCGTCGTCGATCACGATGCCCACCATGAGCACCAGGGCCAGCATGGTGACGCTGTTGAGGGTGAAGTTGAGCGCCTTCATCATGCCGAACGTGGCGATGACGGAAGCCGGAATGGCCACCGCGGCGATCACCGTCGCGCGCCAGCTCCGCATGAAGGCGAGCACTACCAGGGAGGCCAGGATGCTGCCCAGGATCAGGTGCAGGTTGATCTCGTGGAGAGCGGCGTAGATGTAGCGCGACTGGTCGCGGATGACCTCCATCCTGAGGTCCGGCGGGAGCTGGCTCTGGACCCGGGCGAGAGCTTCCTTGACCCCTTCGATCACCTCGATCGTGTTGGCGCCGGACTGCCGCCGGATCTCCAGGCTCACCGTGGGCACGCCGTTCAAGCGGGAGACCGAGCGCTGCTCCTTGGTGCCGTCCTCGGCCTGGCCGAGATCCCGTACGCGCACCGGCTGGCCGTTGACCGTGGCCACCACGAGGTTGTCGAAGTCCTCCGCCTTCTCGAAGCGCCCCATGGTGCGCAGGGTCTGCTCGCGGGCGCCGGCCGTGACGTTGCCGCCCGGGGCCTCCGAGTTCTGCCGCACCAGGGCGTCCCGCACGGCCGTGATGGGGATGCTGTAGGCCGCCAGCCGGTCCGGGTCGATCCAGATGTTGATCGCCCGCTCCAGGCCTCCTTCGATCGTCACCTCGCCCACGCCGGCCGAGCGCTCGAGCTGGACTTTCACGACCTTGTCGGCGTATTCGGTCAGCTCGCGGATCGAGCGGTTGCCCGAGAGGGTGACCGACATCACCGGCGAGCTGTCGTTGTTGAACTTGGCGATCACGGGCGGCAGCGTCTCGTCTGGAAGACGCCGGACCACGCTGGAGACGCGGTCGCGGAGGTCCTCGGCCGCCGTCTCGATGTCGCGGTCCAGGCTGAAGGTGGCGATCACAAACGAGTTGCTGCCCGACGAGACGGAGCGCAGCTCCTCGACACCCTCGACGGTATTGACGACTTCCTCGATGGGCTGGGAGATCTGGGCCTCGGTCTCTTCGGTGGAAGCGCCCGGCAGCAGCGTGCGGATGGAGACCGTGGGCAGGTCCACGGACGGGAAGCGGTCCACGCCCAGGCCGGTATAACTGGCGGCGCCCACCACCACGAGGGCGAGGATGATCATCGCCGCGAAGACGGGACGCCGGATGCAGATCTCGGCAAGCTTTTGCATCAGGAAACCACCTTCAAAGTCTCACCCGTCACGATGTTGCCCGGCTGGAGCACCACCGGCTCGCCAGCCTTGACCCCGTCGACGATCTCCACCTGATCGCCCGAGCGGCGGCCCGTGCGCACCCGCTTTTCGACCGCCTTGCCGCCCTCGACGCCGATGACCTTCTCGATGCCCGCGAAGGTGACGACGGAGGAAGCCGGCACGAGCACGGCCGGATCGGACGCCTGGACCACGATCTCGGCCTTGGCAAAGGACCCCGGCCGCAGCCGGCCGTCCGGATTGGGCACCTCGGCTTCTACCATCAGCGTGCGGTTGTCCTCGGTGATGGACGGGCTGATCCGGGCCACCCGGCCGGTATAGGTCGAAGGGTCGCCCTCGACGCTCAGCTTCACGGACAGGCCGATGGTGACGCCGGGCGCCTCCCGCTCGGGCACCGAAAGGCGCAACCGCAGCGGGTGAACCCGCACGATGACGACGGCCTGTGAGCCCGCCGCCATGTAATCGCCCACGCTCGCCACCCGCTCGCGGATGACGCCGTCGAACGGCGCCGTCAGCGCGGTGTCGGAGAGCTGCTGGCGGGCGATGGCAAGCTCGGACTTGCGCTGGGCCAACAGGCCCTGGCGCGTGCGGGCCGTCTCGATGGCCTCCTGGTGGCGCCCCTCGGCGACGCCAAGAGCGGCCTCTGCGGCGTCGAGGTCCGATTGCGGGATCAGCTTCTCGTCGAACAGCCGGGCCATGCGGTCGCGGGTGAGCTGGGCCTGTTTCAACGTCGCGGCGGCCCCCTTCACGAGGGCGGTCTCTTCCGGCACCACCGTCTCGTCGCCGCCTTGCGGCGGCAGGCCGAGCTGGGTGCGTGCCTGCTGAAGGGCCGTCTCAGCCTGGCGCACCCGCAGCTCGGAATCGGTGGGCACGAGCCGGGCGATCACCTGGCCACGCCGCACGGGCGAGCCGATGTCCACGTTCAGTTGCTGGAGGCGGCCGGCCACCTTGAAGCTCAACTCGGCCTGCTCGTCGGCCGCGAGCGTCCCCGAGACGTCGACCGTACGCGCCAGCCGGCCCTCCTCGGCCTGCGCGAGCCGCACTTCCCTCGGAGGCCCGGCCGGGGCCCCGTCCTTGCCTTTTCCCTCGCCGCCTTTCCCCTCACCCCGGCCCGCCGCGCCCGCGGTATCGCCGCCGCCGCACCCGGCCAGCAGCACCGGCAAGGCAAGGGCCGGTGTCATCCCTTTCCGGAACT
>CAXTNS010000023.1:0-23915 GCA_964245465.1 uncultured Thermoanaerobaculia bacterium | reverse complement strand
CGCCCGGAACGAAGCGTGAACGTACCCACCAGATGGCAGGCGGCGTAGATCCGACCGGCCAGGTCGCCGTCGGGCACCGACCTCGTCCTCAGGAGGTTGCGGCGAGGAGGGAGAGCATGTCGTCGGCGTGCTCCTGGGAAATCCTGTCGAGGAGGGGACTGCGTGCGAGCGACGGCAGCCCTTCTCTCCGGCGGACGTCGTTGACCCGCCCGAGCATGTCGGCCGCGACTCGCGCCCGGTCGGCAAGCCTGACCGTGGCGGTGGCGAAGAAGTCCCCCTCGTGCCATCCGAAGAGGAAGACGTAGAGCCTGCCGCCCTCGATCTCGGCGATGCCGACGCCCAGGTCCCGGAAGTGCCCGTCCAGGAGCGCGGGAGAGCTCGTGCTCCGGGCGAAGCGCACCCCTCCGGGAACCCCGGGCTCGACCCTGAAGCTCTCGCGCCAGTCGTGGGCCGAATATCCCACCCGCCGCAGCCGCTCCGACACCACCTCGGCCGGCCAGGCCCGGAGCCTCCGGCCACTCCGGGCCATCTCCTCCGCCTCTTGCTGGGCCACCTGGCTCAGCACCGGCGAAGGGAGAAACAAGCGTACGCCCACGCGAGCCCGCTCCTGGTTGAAACGGGCAAGCCACTCGTCCTGCCAAGGCGTCTGCGCGCCCGCGGCGGCAAGGCCGAGGACCAGCATAGAGGGGCAGACAGACCAGCGCATCCAAGTCGCCATCGTCGACAGCCTCGCATCCAGAGAAATCTGCACAAGAGCATAACCCAACTCACGGGCTTGATTTTTGCTGGAGTTAGGGGCAGGCCTGGCGATGGCAGGCTACTTCTTTGAGGTCACTCTTATGTTCCAGCCAGCTAGAAGGATCGTCCACTCTTGTGTTCTCGTCGCGGTCGCCCTGGGTCTCGCGGGATGCGCCTCCTCGGCAAAGCTCCCCGTCACCGCCGGGACGGGCCCCGACCCAACCCTGCCTCCTCCCGAAAAGGCGTTGATCCCGGTCGTCCACGTGGTGACGGCGAAGGGCTGGCCAGAGGGAGCCAAACCCGTAACCGCGGAGGGCACCGCCGTGGCCGCGTTCGCCAAGGATCTCGATCATCCCCGGTGGCTCTATGTGCTGCCCAACGGCGACGTGCTCGTGGCCGAGACCAACGGTCCGCCGCGGCCGGAGGACAACAAGGGGATCAAGGGAAAATTCTTCAAGATGTTCCAGAAGAAGGCCGGCGGCGGCGTCCCCAGCGCCAACCGCATCACCCTGCTGCGGGACAAGGATGGGGACGGGGTCGCGGAGACGCGCTCGGCGTTTCTGACCGGGCTCAATTCGCCCTTCGGCATGGCCCTCGTGGGGAACCAACTCTACGTGGCCAACACCGACGCCGTCGTGAAGTTCCCCTACAAGGAGGGCGACACGCAGATCACGGCGTCCGGTACCAAGCTCGCCGATCTCCCGGGAGGACCGCTGAATCATCACTGGACCAAGAGTCTCCTGGCTTCTCCAGACGGCTCGAAGCTCTACGTGGGGGTCGGCTCCAACAGCAACGTGGCGGAGAACGGCATCGAGAAAGAGGCCGAGCGCGCCGCCATCTGGGAAGTGGACACCGCCACCGGCGAGCACCGCGTCTTCGCCTCCGGGCTGCGCAATCCCGTGGGCATGGCCTGGGAGCCGGAGAGCAAGACCCTGTGGACGGCCGTCAACGAACGGGACGAGCTCGGCAGCGACCTCGTGCCGGACTACATGACGTCGGTCCGCGACGGCGGCTTCTACGGCTGGCCTTACAGCTACTACGGCCAGAACGTCGACTCGCGGGTAAAGCCGCCGCGGCCGGACCTCGTGGCCAAGGCCCTCAAGCCCGACTACGCCCTGGGGCCGCACACCGCCTCCCTGGGGCTGGCGTCCTCGAAGGGGACGTCCCTGCCGGACGCCTTCAGCCAGGGGATGTTCGTGGGCCAGCACGGCTCCTGGAACCGCAAGCCCCGGAGCGGCTACAAGGTGATCTTCGTACCCTTCTCGGGCGGCAAGCCCTCCGGCGAGCCGGTTGACGTGCTGACCGGCTTCGTCAAGGAGAACGGGGACGCCATGGGGCGGCCCGTGGGCGTGACGCTCGACAAGGGCGGCGCCCTGCTCGTGGCGGACGACGTGGGCAACGCCATTTGGCGGGTGACCTCAGATCTTGAGGAAAATTCGGCGTCGGTACAGGGTCGCCGTTAAGCCCCACCAGAGGGCGACGTATGCCAGCGCCCAGGCGAGCGAGGCGACGTAGTCTGGCAGCCAGTTGCTGAACAGGTGCCGGTAGAGCCACTGTTGCAGGTTCACCGTCTCGCCGCCTTCGGTCCACTTGATCACGTATGTAATCTTGGCCAGGAGGGTGCTGCCGAAAAAAGCGAAGATGGCGTTGGTACCGAAGATGGACAAGGGCCGCGCCCATCCATTCCAGTCCTTTACATCGACAACGTAATAGATCGCGGCGAGCAGCAGCAGCGCCACGCCGGCGGTGAACAGGACGTAGGTGCTCGTCCAGAGATTTTTATTGATCGGAAACCAGGGGGCCAGGACGAGCCCGGCGATCGTGGCGGCGCTCCCCGAGAGAAGCAGGCTCCGGAGCTTCTCTCGCTGGGTTCGGGAGGACCGCAGCCAGTCGCCGGCGAACAGACCCGCCAGGGCGGTGGCGATGGCGGGCACCGTGCTCAGAATTCCTTCCGGATCTCCCGGTCCCGGCGCCTTCCTCCATGTGTGGGAACCGAGAACGAGATGATCGAGCCAGCCGGATAGATTGCCGTCCGGGCTCAGGTCCCCGGCGCCATGTCCGGGCACCGGCACCAGGACCATCGCCATCCAATAACCCGCGAGGAGAATCAGCGCCAGCAGCGCCCGTGGTGCCTGCGACAGAGGGCCGAGGTGGAGCCAGGCGAGGGCGGCGGCGACGTACACGACCGCGATCCGCTGCAGGACGCCGGGGATGCGGGCGGCGGACCAGTCGACGGTATAGAACGGAAACCAGCTCAGGAACAGGCCGAGGGCGAAGAGGATGGCGGCCCGCCGCACGATCTGCCGGTGGAGCGGGCCGAGGTCGCCGCCGGACCGCTGGAGGCGCCCGGCGAAAGCGTACGGAATGGCCACGCCGACCACGAAGAGAAAGAAAGGAAAGATGAGGTCGGTCGGCGTCCAGCCGTGCCATTCGGCGTGGAGGAGCGGGCTGTACGTCTTGTCCCAATCCCCGGCATTGTTCACCAGGATCATGGCGGCGACGGTGGCTCCCCGGAAGACGTCCAGGGAGCCCAGGCGGTCCGGACGCTCGTCCTTCGCCATGGTCAGGCCGCGCCTACTCGACCATCTCGATCATGAAGCCATGGGTCAGAGAGGCGGGAATCAGGAAACGTTGCCGGTCTTTGTACTTGAACGTCCGCAAAGGGAGGCCGGTATTTCGATGGATGAAGGCGCGGGCGAAACGGAGATTGCCGACCTTCACACTCACTCCCATGATTCCTTCCCCGCGCTCCGCCGCGAAGCTCGCGGCGAGACCGGGACCGTCCGGCTCCAACAGCGTCAAGGTGTTGTTGTGATACAGAACCTCCGCGCCGCGGCCCCCCAGGTAGGGAATCCGCTTGTGCCGGTTGCGTACCCTGAGGCCGAGGCCCTCGTAGAAGTCGATGGCCGCGTCCAGGTCGGACACCACCAGCCAGAGGGTATCGATCTTCTGCGCCGTATTGCGGTGGCGCCGGGGAGCCAGGACGGGAAAATCCATGAACATCTGCCGCACCTGGGCCTCGTCATAGTCGAGGAAGAAATTCGAGTTGTCAGGAGCCACCCGCTCGGTGAGGATGATGGATCTCCACAAAGGGCTGAGCCCAACGACCTCGCCGGTCGCTTCAATGGTGAGGGGCGGCGCCGGGACGGGACCGACATTGGGATATCCCGCGCCGTTCAGGAACGTGATCGCCCGGGTGGCGTTCACCACATCCGTGCCGTAGAACTTGGCGCCCTCGTGGTCCTCCAGGAAGTCCAGGAACGGCGCCGTGAAATCGTTCCGTTCCGTGAACGTGGCCACCTCCAGATAGGAGAGGTCGTCGAACCAGATCAGACGGTTCTTCGCTCCCAGGGGAGACAACAAGGCCGCGGTGGCCGAAAAACCGAGCTGGTCCGTAAAGACGCTCGCCGCGTCGTCAAAGTTCTCCAACCGCACGAGCGCGGCGACGTGGTCGATGCCACGGCCGTCTCCCAGCCTCTGAGCAACGGTTGGGCTTCCAAGCGCCAACAGCAGACATGTCACGATGCACCCAATTCGCCGTTTGTTCATATCTCATCTCCTGTATCGGGAGATGATATGCGAAGAAGCGCACGCCGGGCTTGGGTCAGCGTCTCCCGAACAACTTTCCCAACACCCGGTCGACGCCTTTCTCCACCTGCTGCCGGACGGCTTTACGAATCGCAGTGCGGCCCTGCTCCCGCAAGGCTTCCCGGTCGGCGGTCACCTGAGGAGCATCCAGGGTCCCGGCGGCGCGCAGAGGGACGGTCACCCAGCCGCCGTCGTCCACCAGGTCGAGGATTTCCAGTGGGACACGAGCCTTGGCCACGGCGTCGCGGGGTAGCCGCACGGTGATCCGCAGGTCCATGGGACCGGCGAGATCCGCCCAGCCGGAGAAACCCAGCGCGAGCAGGGAAGTCCGCAACTCGAAGGGGGCCACGTGAAGACGGTCCTCCCGGATCTGGAAGGGCACGGACACGGCCTGGTAGGCCGATCCCTGCAAAGCTGTACGGCCGAGGACGGCTTCGATGCCGGTGAACAGGGGAGACCCGGGCAGGCGGCCCGCCGCCAGCGAGAGAGTCCCCTCTCCGACCATGTCGCGCGTCTCGGTGCCGGTGCCGTGGGCTTTGAAGCTCAGGAGGCCGGCCCCGAAGCCGCCTCCCGGGCCGGCGGCGAGCATGGAGTTGACGTCCAGGGGGTCGACGCTCAAAGCGAAGTGGTGAGCGAAGGGATCCTGATTGAGGTCCGCGTCGAATTCGCCCAGGAGGAAGCGCCCCTGGGGGAGCTTCAGCCCGAATTCCTCCAGGCGGAAATGGCCGCCAGCCAGCCGCAGCTTCCCGTTCCCCTCGGTGGCGCGCAACCCACCCAGAAGGATCTCGCCGGTCCGCAGATTTCCCTCGGCCCGCAGCCCTTGGAGCGCCGTCGGCGCATCCGCCAGAGCGAGATCGCGCAGCTCAACCTCCAGGCCCCGGATCTCCACGTCGGGCGTTGGCGCTCCTTCCACCCGGGTGGCCAGGATGCCGTTGCTCAGCCAGATGCGGTCCACCGCGAGCACTGGTCCGCCTGAGGCCCCGTCCTCGCCATCCTCGTTCATACTGGCTTCAGGCGGCGTGGAAACCTGAGCCGGCTCGAGTTGGGCCGGCACGACCTTCGCGGAGACCAGGGCCTCCTCAGGGGGCGTCACCAGCTCGATACGCGGCTCGTAGACCACGATCCGCTCGATTTCCACCCGGCCCCGCAACAAAGGGGCCAGGCGGTGCTCCGCGAGAAAACCGGCGGCCTGCATCGTCAGGCGTCCGCTCGGACCGTCGGTCGCGAAACGGACTCCCTCCAGACGCAGGCCACGCACGAGGTTCAACCGGAAGCCGTCGGCCTCGACGTGGAGGCCGGTCTGCGCGCTCACCTCGTCGAGCAACGCCCTTCCCAGGCGCGGCGAGTCGAAGTCCACGAAGACCAGCACGGCCAGCACCGAGGCCAGCAGCACGATGAGGCCGCCGCCAATCCAGACCTTTTTGCGCATGATGAGCATTAAGTTTATCAGAGGTCAGGATTCCTGGTTACCGGTGGGGGTACGTCTCTACTTCGAACCAGGCCGTGGCTTGGCCAGGCGGCTCTCGACCTCGGCCAGAAGATCTCCGGGCTGCCGGGTCATTTCGTGGTCGGGACCATAAAGGGAGAGGAACGTGTCGTGCGCCTCTCGCAGCAGGACCGCCGCTTCGCTGTCGCGGCCTTGCCCGATCAGACACTTCGCGAGCGAGACCTGGGCCAGGGCCAGGTCCGGATGGCGGGCTTCGAGTTTCTTCTCCCGGATTTCCAGGCAGCGGCGCAAGACGGTCTCAGCCTCCGCGAAGCGTTTCTGATCCATATAGTTCCTGCCGATCTCCAGCAGAGCGTGGGCCGTGTAGGGATGGTCCGGGCCCTCCCCGGCCACGAAGACGTCGTAGGCCTGCCGCGCAAGCTCGAGACCCTTGGGGAGCTGTTTTTCCTGGCGGTAGAGCTGGCCGAGAAGCAGGAGGACCTGCGCCACTTTCCAGTGCTTCTCGCCCAGGGCCTGGCGACGGATCGCCAGCGCTTCTTCGTACAGAGGGATCGCCTCGGCCCTCCTCTTCTGGCCTGTGAGGTGCGACGCCAGATTGCACAGGGATTCGGCCACCTGCCAGTGCGCCGGACCATACTGCGAGCGGGCCAGCGCCAGCACCTCGCGCTCCAGAGCCTCCGCCTCGGCGTACCGGATCTGAAGATGGATGGCCGAGGCCAGATTGGCCATCGTGCTCAACACGTCCGGGTGTTCCCGGCCGAGAAGCTTTCGCTGCATTTCCAGGCATTGGCGCAAAACGGCTTCCGCCTCTTTGAGCTTGCCGGCTTCGATCAGGGCATCGGCAAAACGTGCCTGGTCGCGCCAGAGCCGCGGATCCCGGTCTCCCAGGGCCTTCCGCTCGACGGCCAGCCCCTCCTGGTAGAGGGTCTCCGCCCTGGCGTAGTTCCCTTGCGTGCGTTGCAGGTCCGCGAGCGCGAAAAGGGTTTCAATTACGGTAAGACCCCCGGTTCCTTCGGCGCGCCGGGCGATGGTGAGGGCCTCCCGGTGGAGCGCCTCGATCCTGGGTGCGGCTTGTGGAGAGACGCCTTTCAGGGCGAGAGTCCTGCCGAGCTCGTTGAGGGTCCTGGCCACGGCGAGGTCTCCACCGTCCTGCCGGCGCCGAATCGCCAGGGCCTCCCGCAGATGCGACTCCGCGCCGGCCTGGTCGGACCGCTCGTTGCGGAGCCCGGCCAGGTGCTCCAGGCTCTCCGCCACTTCCAGGGAGGCAGGGCCGAAGACCTGGCGGCGCAGAGCGAGAGACCGCTTCAGGAGCGGCTCCGCCTCGCCGTACCGCCCCAGGCCCAGGTTGACCTCGCCGATGGCATCCATCACGGCCGCCTGCACGTCCGGCTGGCCCGTCAGCTCCCGCGAGATGCGAGCCGCCCCCTGATTGAGGATCTCGCGGGCCGTGAGCCTCTCTCCCTGGGTGTGATAGGGATCGGCCTGTTTGAAGGTATCCACCAGGAACGACAGCGCGTACCGGGCCTTGTCCCGCTCCTGGGCGAGCCGTTGCCCCTGGGCGGCCAGACTCGAGATGAAGCTCGCCACGAGCAGGACCACGGCGGCGGTCGCCGCGACCCCCGTCCGATGGCGGCGCACGAACTTCCGCGCCCGGTACCGCAGCGTGTCGGGACGCGCGGTGACGGGAAGGTTCTGGAGGTGCCTCTCCACGTCCTCGGCAAGCTGAGCGGCCGAGCCATACCGCCGCCGGGGTTCCTTGCGCAACGCCGTCAGGACGATGTTGTCGAGGTCTCCGCGCAGCCGGCGGGCGAGGGGCAGAGGCCGCGTCCGGCGGGCCAACGCGACCTCCTCCGCGCTCGGCGGTCCCGGCCGGAATAGGGCCAGGCTGGGACGTTCCGGTTCCTGCTCGCAGGTGGCCCGCTCGATCTCGTACGGCAACTCCGCCGTGACCTGATAGGGGCCGCGGCCGGCCAGGAGCTCGAAGAGGATCACGCCGAGAGAGTAGACGTCGCTCGCCGTGGTGACCGCCTCGCCACGGACCTGCTCGGGGCTGGCGTGGCTGGGGGTCATCATCCGTAACCCGGTCCTCGTCTCCTGGAGAGCGCCACCGGTCTCCGGCGCGAGCCGCTTGGCGATTCCAAAGTCCAGCAGCTTCGGCTCCCCCTCGGGGGTGACCAGAATGTTCGCCGGCTTGAGATCGCGATGGACCAGCAGGTTCTGGTGGGCGTACTGGGCGGCGGCGCAGATCTTCTGGAAGAGGACCAGGCGCTGATCGATCGTCAACCGGTGCCGGTCGCAGTACTGGTCGACCGGCATTCCCTCCACCCGCTCCATCACCAGATAGGGGCGGCCGTCGTCCGTGCTCCCGCCATCGTACAGACGAGCGATGTTCGGATGCTCGAGATGAGCCAGGATCTGCCGCTCGGCGAGGAAGCGATGCAAGGCCTCCGTGGTCGCCAGGCCGGAACGAAGCACCTTGATGGCGACGTCGCGCTGGTAGTGCTCGTCCTCCCGGCGGGCAAGATAGACGGTCCCCATCCCGCCGCTGCCGATCGTCCGCAGCAGCCGGTACGGCCCGAGCCTCCCGCCTTCCTCCTGATCGTCGAGCACCAGTCTCAGCAAATCACCGGGCGAGCTGCTCAAAAACTGGGAAGCCGCCTGATCCGCGGCCAGCAGACGTTCCACCTCCTGCCGAAGGACAGGGTCTCCGCCGCAAACCGCCTCCAGGAAGACCGGCCTCTCGGCCGGAGGTCTGTCCAGGGCCTCCGCGAAAAGGCCGTCCACCTCGTGCCATCGATCGGAGTCCATCGCTCTTCCTCCTCGATGGATCATGCGCCGTTACCAAACTCGTCTGCAACGTGCTGAGTGAACCCGGGAAGGGGAAGCGGGACAGCCGACCGACTCGCCTCCCGATACGGTTTCTCAAAGAATACAGTCATGAGGAAAACGGCTTCATCACCCCAGTCACCGGCTCCTCATCCAGCAGATCGAAGCGGAGACTGTGTCCCATGGCAGGATCCGCCACGGCGCTTAAAGGCATGCCGAAGGCCACGGGTATTGCCATTTTCCGTGCCACGGTGTAACGTCTCTACATGCAGAAAACAGCGCACGCTTTCGGAGTGGCTCTGCGGCTCCTGCGCACCCGGCGCCGCCTCAAGCAATGGGAGGTGGCCGAAAAAGCCGGCATGACGAAGGCCATGCTCTCCAGCTACGAGACGGGCAAGGTAACCCCCACGCTCCAGAGCCTGCTCACGCTTTTCGAGGCGCTGGATACCGCCTTCTTCGGGTTTCAGGACGCGCTCGAGGCCGTCGACCGTACCGATCGAGTCCTGGAGGAGGGGAGAGCCTCGCCGCGCGAGACCGCCGCGCCCGGCGGGAACGGAGCCCACCTCCAGGAGAATGGAAGCGATCTGCTCGAAGTCCTGGTGCTGCGACTGAACGGCATCGAGGGCCAGTTGGAGCGGATCGCCACGGATATCGGGCGCGTTGCGCGCAGGGCCGTGGGAGAAGCACCCGTTCGAGCGGCGCTCCAGGGTTCGGATCAGCAGTAGGCCCGCCGGGTTGATGCACTCCTCTAGGCCGCGTTCGTGGCGCGGTTCGTCCGGCCTGCCCATCGGGTTGGTGTACGAGGCGTGATGTCCCCAGGCGTTGTCCTGGATGAACTGGCGGATCTGATCGTCGCTCTGCACGGCCGCGCCGGGCAAGTCATGGCATGGTGCGCGGTGCAGCCGCCCAGGGTGCCGGCGCGCGGATAGAAGACGCCGTCCTTGGCCTTGACGAACTTGTCGTCACGCTCGGAGAGCTGCCGGCTCCCATAGTGGCGGACGAAGAACTCCCACGACATGTCGGGTCTTCGGAGGCGAACGCATGGAACACCGGCACCGAATAGCACGGCGGCTCAGGGGCCTGGCCGGCCTCGAGGAGGCCGACTTTGTAGCCGGCCTTGGCGAGGTTGCAGGCCACCGGCCCGCCGCCCGCGCCGGAGCCGATGACGATGTAGTCGAAGTCCGGATTCTGTGGTGTGCCCATGGGAGGGTCTCCCCTACATCGTCTTCAGGTATTCGATCAGAGCGCGTTTGTCGGCGTCCGGGAGGTCGGTCCCGAACAGATGCCCCTTGTCCTCGATGAAGTCGGGGCAGGCGTTGAGCTTGTAGAGGTCGGGGACGAGCCGCATCAGCTCCTGGATGGCGGCCTCGCCGGTCAGTCCCTTCGTCTTCACCTCTTTGAGCACCCCAACCGACTTGATGGCGAGCTTCGCCAGGTCGCGGGCCTTGCCCAGGCCGTTCAGCTCGAGGTCGGTATTGGCGAGCAGGTTCACCGGTGTCCCTTTCGGGATCGGACCGAACGCGAAATACCGCTCGCCGGAGGCGGGGTCCACCTCCATGTGACGGCGCAGCAGGCGCGCGACCGGCCGGTGGAGATAGGACTCCGGCACCTGCAGCCAGCTCTCCTCGGTGGTCCGCCAGATCGATTTCGCGCCGTCGCGCTTCTCGGGCCACAGGAGCTTCTGGATGGCGTCGTCGAACGCCACCATCCGCTCGTCCACCGAGACGCCGTGCACGTGCCTGCCGAGCGCGTTGTCGTGGAAGAACGGAGCGCTGGCCCAGAGGCTGATGAGCGAAGGCGGCCGGTAGTATCCACGCCCGTTGCCCGGCACCGGCCAAGGCCGGTCCTGGCCGGTGAACGGATCCCAGACCTGGATGGAGCCGACGCTCGGCAGGGTCTTGTAGGTCTCGGAGGAGAAGTTGTCCCAGATGTGGTCGCGCATCGCGTTGCGCGCTACGGCGCGCGTCGCGTTGGTTTTGATCAGCGTGACCGGATAGCGGACCTCGCTGCCGAGGAAGTTGCCGTCGAGGAAGTCGGGCCGCATCACCGCCTGCTCGAACCAGGCCCGCCCCTCGGGCGATATCGGGTCGACGCCGGACGGCGGCCGTTTGCTGGAGTGGCAGCCGGCGCAGCTTTGCGCGAAGACGCGCTTGCCGCGGTCGAGCGTCTGCTGGCTCGTGGTGAGGTACTTCTGTCCCCCTGGCGCGTCGGCCAGCTTGTGCGGCCGCGCGACCCGGAGGAAGTACGCCGCGAGGGCCGGCGATTGCGATTCGCTCCAGTTCCAGTGCGGCGAAAGCCTCTGCGCGTCCTTGACGCGGATCGGCGACTGCTTCTTGATGCCGATGAGCGGGCTGAAGTGACGGATCCACTCTTCCCAATACTCACCGATGTTCAGATAGACGCGGCTCAAGGCGGCGTTGAAGCCGACCGAGTCCGCCCCCTCCTTCAGGACGCGCGGCGTGACCTCGTTGCCCTGGCTGTCGAGGCTCAGGTTCTTGAGAGCGAGCGCCCCGCCCGCTACCTTCTCCGGGTGCGCCACGGCCAGGCGCCCCTGGATCTGGTAGACGCCGTTCATCGTGCCGGGATTGTTGAGATAGTCGGTGGCGATGAAAGAGGTGTCGAGCGTGCCCGCCGGATTCGACCTCAGGAGCTGCTTGACGAAGTTGCTCTCCTTGAGATCGTGGCCGAAGACCTCCCACACCTTCATGTAGTGCTGGCCCACGTAGTCGCTGAGGTTGGCGTACTCCGGCTCGTTCGGGTCCTTCGGCGGGTTCACCGGATCAGGGCCGGTGTGGCAGAACGAGCACGACATCCCGACGGCGTAGGGGCGCTCGAGCTTCGGGTTGTTGTAGTAGTTGGGGTCCTTCCAGTACCTCTCCGCGTCCCACTTCGCCGGGTCGAACTTCGGGTTGGGGAAGAGGCGCAGGCCCATGACGCCGCTCGAGCGGCCGTAGGTCGGGAGATCGATCCTGCCGTCGAAGTCGTACCTGGCCTGGCGCGGCACGTCGATGTAGAGGCCGAACCCGTCCGGAGTGGACGGCCGCCCATAGCCCGGCTGATTGATCACGCCGAACGTCTGGAAACGCTGGTCGCGCGGCGAGGCGACGACCTTCAGGAGGTCGGCGGTGCCGAAGCCGTGCTGGACGAGCCAGCTCCAGAAGCCGCCGTTGTCCCCGGACCAGAGATTCCAGACCACCCGTCCGTGGATCTCCTGCTGCGTGAGCTGCACGTCACGCCCCTGGAAGTCCATACCCGGGAACGGGTCGAAGTCGACATGCTTGAAATCCGTGTACGTCCAGCTCGGCTTCACCGCCCGGTGCGCGCAGTCGCTCCAGAGGAGAGCGGACAGCGTGACGAGCAGGAGCGCTTGACGGCCTCTGGTCATGACCCCTCTCCTGTTCAACGAAGAAAAACCGTCTTTCGACACAATACACCCCGGGCACCGTCTGGCAAACTGGCGAAGGTCTCGGCGGGGTACATCCTGTAGACTGCCCCGCCAGGAGCGCCGCGTTCGGACCTGAAGACACTGAACCGTGAAGATCGTCCACACAAGCGACTGGCATATTGGCCGCCGATGGAAGGGGATCCAGCGCCTCGACGAGCTGGTGACCGTGCTCGAACATCTCGCGGCCTTCATCGAAAGGGAATCCATCGACCTCGTCCTCCACACCGGGGACGTCTTCGAGAGCCGGAACCCGCCTGCCGAGGCGGAGCAGCTCGTGAACCGGTTCCTGGTCCGCGTGGGCCGGACCGGAGCACACATGCTCGTCATCGCCGGCAACCACGACGATCCTCTCCGGCTGGACGCCCGTTCGCTGCTCACGGAGCTCGTCAACGTACAGATCCTCGGCCGTCCGCGCCCCGCCTCCCGGGGAGGGACCCGGACCCTCGTGACCCGTGGTGGAGAGAAGGCCGTCGTCGCCATGCTTCCGTTCGCATCGCCTGGAACCTGGGTCTCGGCGCTGGACGTCGCCGGCGAGGAGGCGAGCGCCCGAAGCAAGTATGCCCGGATGTTCGAGCATGCCGTCCAGGATCTCTGCGGCGCCTTTCGGCTGGACGCCGTCAACCTCCTCATGGCGCATACACACATCGAGGGGGCCCTCTTCGGCGAATCGGAGCGCCGCGTTCACATCGGAGAGGACTGGGCGGCCTCGCCGGAGGCTCTGCCCTCCACGGCGAGCTACATCGCTCTCGGACACATCCACAAGCCGCAGAAGATCGATGGGCCCGTGCCCGCGTACTATGCCGGATCGCTTCTCCAGATGGATTTTGGCGAGGCCGGGGAGGAAAAATCCTTCGTCGTCGTCACGGTGCCGCCCGGCAAGTCCGCCCCCGCGATCATCGATCATGTTCCCTATGAGGGGGGGCTGCCGCTCGTCGACCTTCGCGCGTCGCTCGCGGAGCTCAAAGAGATCGCGGACCGGCATCGCGCGGGCTGGCTGCGCGTGACGGTCCCTTTGAAGGAAAAGGATCCCGATCTCAATCGAAAAGTCCGCGAGCTGCTCCCCAACGCGCTCGTCGTGCGCGCCGAGCTTCCTGACGTCGAGGAGCAGCCGGAATTCCGGCTGGAGACCGGGGTTTCGCCGGTGGGACACTACCGCGCCTACCATCTCCGCGAGCACCAGCACGAAGCGGACTGGGCCGTTCTGGAGACGTTCCAGAACCTTTATGACCAAGCCTCCGTGGAGGATTGAGCGCTGCGCCCCGTCCATCTCACCGTCGAGGGTCTCGCGTGCTTCAGGGGCAAGCAGGAGATCGACTTTCGAACGCTCGAGCTCTTTGCCATCTCCGGGCCGACGGGAGCCGGCAAGTCGACTCTGTTGGACGCGATCATTTTTGCGCTCTATGGAGAGATCCCCCGGGTCAACACCTACAACCGGACCGAGATGATCTCGGCGTCTCGGGACCGGGTCACCGTGGTGCTGGATTTCGACGTCGGTCCAAGCCGCTACCGCATCGCACGGACTCTCCGGCGCAATGGGGCTCACATGGTTCGCTTGGAGGAGCGCGACGGAGGCGGTTCCTTCAAGAACCTGGCGGACCAGGTTCGCACGGCGACCGATCAGGTGGCTCAGATCCTGGGGCTCGGGGCACCCGCGTTCATGCAGGCCGTGGTTCTGCCGCAAGGCGAGTTCGCCAGGTTCCTCAAAGCGCAGCCGAGAGAGCGGCGCAGCATGCTCCGCACGCTTCTCCGGCTCGACGTCTACGAACGGATGCGGGAACGGGCTCAGCGTGTGGCGGCCGCGAAGAAGGACACGGTCGCTTCGCTTCAGAAGCTCCTTTCCGACGAGTACGCGGGCGTCGACGAGGCCGCTGTCGCCGCCTTGGAGACGGAGCACGCCCGGGTCGTCGAGTCGCTCGCGGCTTCGAGAAAGAAACGGGACGGCGTCCAGGCCACGCTCGTCCGGCTGCGCGTCCAGCACGCGAAGACCCGGGAGCTTCAACAGGTTGAAGAACGGCGAGCCGCTCTACGGGAACAGGCCGAGCAGGTGAGCCGTGATCAAGCGAGGATCGAGGCGTCCGCTCGTGCGGTGCCCCTGTTGCCTTTGCTCCACGAAGCGGCCCGCGCCTCCGACTCCGCGACGGCGGCGGCGAAGGCGGCTGATGAAGCCAAGGCCCGCCATGACTCCGCGCAGAAGGATTGGAAGAAAAAGGCCGGCGCGTTGAAGTCCGCCGAGAACGCCGCCGAAGCGATCCCGGCGATGCGTGAGCAGGTGGCTCGCCTGAACCAGGTGCTCGGACGCCTTCCGGAACGAGAGCAGCTCCAAACGACCATCGAACGGCAGACGCAGGGCTTGAGGGCTCTGGAGGATGAGCTGTCTTCGCTCGCCGCGGCGGTTGAATCCGCGAGGGCTCTGCAAGCGCAACAACAGACCGCCGTCGAGGCGGCCCGGCAGGCCGCGGAAGCCTCCGGCTATGACCCGGAGCTGGACGAGCTGTTGGAGAGCGTCCGAGACCTGGCCGTCGCGCTGGGCGCCGCTCGAAAGGGCGGGGTGGAGAGCCTGGCGGAGCTCGCTCGGAAGCGCAAGGCGGTGGAAAAGCAGGCCGGAGAGATCGAACGGCTGAAGGAGAACGCCAAGGCCGCCCGGAGGTCCGCGGACGAGGCGCAACGCGGTGTCGAGGCGGCCGAGGAGGCTCTGCACCGGGCGGTCAGCCTGAACGAGGCCAACCACCTCCGCGAGGAGCTGGTTCCCGGCCAACCCTGTCCGGTGTGCGAGCAGCTCGTGGACGCACCGCCTCCGGTCCAGAGGGCGCCGGAGGTCGAGGCCGCCCGGGCCGCGGTCCAAAACGCACGAGAGAAGCGAAAGGAAGCCGATACGCTTGCCAGAAAGAACGAGGCCGCGCTCACGGGGGGGCAGGCGGGCCTCGATGGTGCCCGGCAAAGTCTTACCGAGTTGGAGGCGCGTTACGCCGAGCTCCAAGAGGGCGTGGCCGCCGGCGAGGAAAGGCTCTATCAAATGCTCGGCGACCACGCTCCCCAAGGGGAGGACCTGACGGAGGTCGTCGAGGCATGGATCGTAAAACAGATCGCATCGCTCGCCAGGAGCCGCAAAACGAACGAAGAAGCGAAGGCGCGACTGGCGACGGCTGAACGGACTCTCGAGAGAGCCAGGACCGACGAGGCCACCGCGCGGGACCGGCTCGCCGAGAGGGAAACGGCGCGACAGCGGTGGACAGAAGATCGCGGTATGAGCCTGCAACGGCTCACGACGTTGCAGGACGAGATCCACGCCGTCACCGAGTCCGCCGACCCGGCCGCCGAGGCCGCGGCCTTGGAAGAACAAATCCGGCTGTTGGAAGCCGACCTCAAGGCGGCCTCGGAGGAGGCGGCCGCCTCCCAAAATCAACTCGTGGCTGCCAAGGAAACGCAACGGCTCACGGCCGAAGCGGCCGAAGCGGCCCTTCGGGATGCCGTCCAGAGAGTGGAGAGCCGGGACGCGGAAATCGCTCGCGCCGGCTTTGACGGCGAGGCCGCGGTCCGGGAGGCCCTCCTTGACAACGCCACCGCCACCCGCCTCAAGGTTCAGGTCTACAGGTATGTGCAGGACAGCCACGCGGCCCAGGAGCGGGCCGCCGCACTCAGAGCCGAGCTGGGGGATGAGCGAGTGTCCGACGAACAGTTGGCGGCCGTCGAGAAGCTCGCGGCGGACGTCACCACCGAAGTGGAGACCGCCTTCGGTGAGGAAAAGAAACTCGAAGAACAGATCGGCCGCATGAAGCAGAGGCTCGAACGCTCCCGAGAGCTCCGCAAGCAGCTCGACATCGAGGAGGTGGCTCTGCGGGACTACGACCTCTTGGCCGGCGACCTGCGCAGCGACAAGTTCCAGGCGTACGTCCTTCAGGAGGTGTTCACCGAGCTCGTGCAGGGCGCCTCCGCCCGGCTGCTGATGTTGACCGGGGAGCGTTACTCTCTCCAGTTCGACGACGACGAAATCCGGGTCGTCGATCACGACAACGCTGACGAGACGCGAATCAGCGACACGCTCAGCGGAGGAGAAACCTTTCTGACCTCGCTGGCTCTCGCCCTGGAGCTCAGCGACCAGGTTCAGCGTGCCGTCGGCGCGGTGAATCTGGACAGCCTGTTCATCGACGAGGGTTTCGGCACCCTCGATCCCGACACTCTCGCTCTGGTCTCCGAGACCCTTCAGGGGCTGCGGGTAGGGGGCCGGATGGTCGGCATCATCACCCACATCCCGGAGCTGCGAGACGAGTTCGCGCAGCAGGTGATCGTGACCAAGCACCAGGGTTTCTCGACCGTCGAGGTCCGCGGGTTGGCCGAGACGGCATGATTCGCTCCAGCCGCAATCCGGACAATAGCGTGTAGACAACTTTCTGTTACACACCGGGCAGGCCCACGCCTTGTTACGCGCCGCGCTACGATCTTTCTTCACAGCCTGAGCAAGTACGTATTGCCCGCAGGTTCGTCAAGACCCGCTCCCGCCAGGAAGGCCGGTCCTTGAGATGCCTACGGTTGATCTACACCCATGTACCCTGTCGACTTGGACGCCAGGAGCGATCCTTCCAGGGCTCGACGCCAGGGGTTCCTCTATAATCGGGCGGAACCACTTATGGTTCCTATTGAAGGAGGAGATTATGCGTAAAAATTTGAAGAAACTCGTCCTCAACCGAGAAACAGTAAGAAACTTGGTTGACCCCCGGCTTTCTGGGATTGCTGGGGCCTATCCAGTTTCGACCAATACGGGATGTGACGCTTGCGGCGGTGGCGGCGGAACCTTTACCTGTGGGACTTCTTGCTGCCCATGGAATAGCGGTTGCTCGGAGTGTTCCGCCTGCTTTTGCTGAGCGAGAGTCTTACACGCCTCTAAAGTACCTCCCGGGCTCGAGAGCCAGAACAAAGCCCCGAGCCCGTTGGAGGCCAATCCAGATCGCTTTGTCCTGGCGCTTCATCAGACTGCGGCGATGAACCTGCCGCTTGTCATGCCGGACAGCCCTTCCAGTCTATGGTCAGTCCTTCCCCGGGTCAGCGGATCGCGGTCCGACGCTTTTGCGATGGGGAGGCGTCTGCCCGTTGCGACTGAATCTCTCTACAACTTATCCACCTATTCCGCAGCGGCCACCCGTCGCCGGGTGGCCGCTTATCAAATGCCGAATCGGGTCAGCCGCAATGAGTCAGGAACCTGAAGACGACGATCTCGAACCGGAGTACGACTTCTCGGGAGCGGTGCGCGGCAAGTACTACCAGCGCTATCAGCAGGGGACGAACGTGGTCCTGCTCGAGCCGGCGGATCGGCGGGCAGGGTGTCGACCACCTTGCCCGCGAAGGCCTTGCCGCACAGGCTCGGCAGCGCCTTCCAAGAAGCGCAGGCCGGGGCTCTGGAGAAATCCTTGTCTGACTAGTCCTTCGGAGGCGCTTCCTGCTGCTGATCGAGCATTTGGACCTGGATGTAAGTCTTCGCGAAGTTACGTTCGCCGGTCTGAGCGACATCGAACACGCAGCTCTGCCTGTCATTCTTTTTCGTGACCGGCCGGCACAGCTCTTCCGCGACCCTTATCTCGATGGGCTTGATCGGCGGATGGCCTGGAATGTCGCATCTCTCGCCGCCTTCCGGGGGAAAGGCCCTGTCCGTAAAATCTTGCGTCGACATGCCGGGAGCGTAGTCGAACAGGCTCGTCGCATCGGTGACGCGCCAGGCGTTCGCGAACGTCCCGTTCAAATCGTTATACCGCGCGGCTTCGGTAGCGGGACGCGGGCCCATGGACGAGCCGTCCGGTAGCCTCGGCAACCAGCTGCCGGAGGGAATGAGCCCCATGATGCCTTCCGTCGCCGGTGTCTCCCGCATGCTCACACTGAGATACCAGGTGTTCAGCGATCACCACCAGCCTGGGATGGCCGTCAAGGCGGTACCGTCAGCGAAATCGATCTGGATTCCGACTCCGATGCTCGTTTTGGCGACGCGGGCACCTGCCCCGAGGACAACGCTCTGCACGGCGTCGATGTCGATGAGCTGTCCATCGACGCGCAGCTCCATTCCATCCGGGCTCGCCTGGCCGTCCAAGCTGGGCTGGTAGGTCACCCGGTGTCCGGAGACGAGGGCCGCGACCGCCGTGTTGACGCTGACACAGCTGGCGAGCCCCGTGTGCGCGTTGTAGATGGGCGGCGCAGAAGACACGGCCGTCTGGCGGGCCTGAACTTCCATACCGCCGCCGCGAAGAACGGTGAGCTCGCCGACGCTCTGGAGGTCGTAATTCTCGCCGCTCACGGTGGTGATGTGGGGGTCGCCATTGTCTGCACCGTCGTAGACGGCCCGATCGTTCGACAGAACCAGGTCGTCGATGACGGTTCGTCCCTGGGCAGAGCCCCAGGAGGGACCGACATTCAGGCGAACGGCGACGATATTGCTGAGATTGAGGACCGGGCCCATGTTGTTATTCAGGAAATCCGTCAGCCGGATCCGGATGGTCTCCATCTCGTTGTGCCAGCCGCCGCTGCGCTGGTAGGGCTCCTCCAGGCCGCCCCCGTAGGCTCCGATGTTGATGGAGCTCGTCGTCGAGCTGGCATCCCGCAAAGTCACCGTGAAGGTCAGGTCCCCGAGCGCGGCCACCGTATTGGGATGCTGGGTCCCCTGCGCCCCGCGAAAGGACAGGTAGAGATTGTCCGAGAAATCCTGCTCCGCGACCGGCACCGCCCATTCGTAGAATCGGTTCACCCCGTTCCAATCGAAAACGACGCCGCGAGTCGTGTCGTTGTAGATGCCTCCGGACGACTCGCCTTGCGTGGCGCCGTTGAAGGGGTCGGTCGCCGTCCAGAGGAAGTCGGAATTGTTGTCATCCAACAAGCCCTCGACGACATTGGTGACGTTGAACGTGACGCCCCCGCCTATGCTGCTGGTATTTGTCGCGAATTGCGATTGATAATTGTCGATCACCACCGTGGCGTTAGGGGTGGAGGTGGCGGGGTCGGAGGCGTCGTAATATTCATGGGTGACGACGACACAGCTGCCAGTGGGCGCGCCCATCGGCCGGAACGACTCATACTGGCGCGTCAGGAAATCGATCGAAGGGATGTTGTCGTCGACGTAACGCTTGACCAGGGGCAGGAAATGTCCCAGCTCGATCGCATGCGTATCGGCCTGAGTGATGGCGCAGGGGCCGGTGAACCAGGAAGGGGATGCCGGGCCGTTATGAAACCAGGAGTGCCCGGTTCCCTGCACGCTCGTCGACTGGCGATGTCCGGTGGCTCGGTCGTGCAGGTGATAGGTTTGACAGAGGGTGCAACTCGCCGAGCCATTTACGTCGGAGTCTCCCGAGGCGGTCCACAGATGATAATTGGCATCATGAGGATTGGCGACAGCCGTGCCGTTGAAGTCGGTCGGCAGCATGCTGCTGATGCGCTGGATGTTTTTTTTGATGTAATGGACGGGGGTGTAGGTGTTGTCGAAGAGGCGGTCATAAGCGATCGTCACGCCTTCGCCGCCGCGGCTGTGTCCGATCCAGACGATCTTGGTGGAATCGACACGCCCGGCCAGAACGCTGCCTCCGAACGGGATCGCTCCCGCCGCAGCCTGATCGATGAACGCATCCGTATGTGCCAAGGTAGTGGTCGAAGCGGTAACCGGTCCGGGGCCCGTCTCGTTGGCGTGGCTCATGACGATGTAGCCGTAAGACGCCAAATGATTGCCGATATGATCGTACCACTGATAATCATGGCCGTTGCCGTGGCTGATGACGATCAGCGGCAGCCGCTGCAATGGCGGCAGCGACGCGATGTTCGTCGGGAAAAACACGTTTTCGGCCAGATACGCGCCGCTGATACCGAAGCTGGTGCCGACCGCGCCCGGTAGATTGTAGGTCAGCTCCGTCACGGCGTAAGGACCCGGCGCCGTCGTGTCGTTAACGATGTAAATGCCGGACTCGTTGTTGCGTCCGTCGATATAGTCGTTGCCGTCGAGGATCCCGTTCTGATTGCAATCGAGGACCACGTCGTAGCCGACGCCCAAACCCGTTCCGGCGGCGCCGCTCAGCTCGAAAGGCACCGTGACCAGAACTGTATTGCCCTGAATGTTGCCTCCGAGGAAGGTCTGCGTCTGCCAGAGGCCCGAAGTCACGTCGGTCAGCGTCTGGTTGGCGTTCCACCCTAGGGTTTTTTTCGCGGCGACAACGTAGATTCTGCAAGTCTGGCCGAAGATCGCCGGATAGCGCGTTGGATCGATGGCCACGCGCAAGGAGCTGTTGGCGTTGATCGCCTTGACATATTCGAAATAAGGATAGGTGGCCAGACTGTTTCCGGCGAGCTGCGCCTTGGTGACCGCCCCATACGACGGTGCCGCGGAGAGCAAGGCGGCGAGAACGGCACAAGAAACGATGGACTTTCGCACGGCTCCGTCGATCATGAGCATGTCGTTTCCCCTTGGGTTTGCGTTATCGTGGATCAGCGGAGCCGGTGCTCGGCAGGCGCCAGGTTTCGGCCAGACCCTTCTCGTCCGGCGAATATTTCAGCACGAGGTCGGCAACTGGCCCCCGAAGGAGCTCCGCCAGATCCTTGGCTTCCAAGGCTCCGCGCCGTGCGCGTTCGATCTCGTCCGGGCTGAAGGCGCCGATTCCCGCGCTCTCGGCGAGGGCCCTCTCCTCCGCGATGATGTCCGGCGTGACGCGCTCGGGCAGCTCCGGTCGTCCAAACCAAATGGGCGCCGTGGCCAGATCCGGCTCGTCCGGTATGATCCCGATGACGTAGCCCGAGTGTTCGCCCTGGTTGAGACGCTGTACCGTTCGATCGCCCGCGTAAAGAACAGGCTCAGCGGCGTTCTGGGGCACAACATATTCCGGATCGACCTTCAGCACGACAAGCAGCCCGGAGGTCACGTCTGGCTGGCTTGCAATCCAGTTATAGCGGTATCCTGTCCTCAGCCTGAACGGATGAATCTCGACGATAGCGAGCACGGCGGATGGCCCAGAGGCCTTTCCGGCCGCTGCACCGGACAGGGCGTCGCCTGGAGCGGTCTGAGGTTTCGCCGCCGTCGCGTTCTGCCCGTGACCGGCCGAGACCGCCGCAAGCGAGAGGAACCCCAATGTGCCCAGCCATTTGATGAGCTTGAGACGGTGGGAGGTTGGCTTCAATATTGGCTTCAATATCGGATTGCTCTTGGCGGGCATTACACTCCTCCATGCGATAGGGTTCCTAGCGCAATGCAAAAATGGCGTCTCCGTGGGGTGCTGCTCGACTCGCAAGGGAGGTTGTATCACCTCTTGCGTCTATAGTCAATATTCACTTTCAGAATGAGCTCCTCGGCACGGCTTTGACCAGTCTGCCACAACCGCGCACGGAGCCCCGCTCCCGCCGGAATTGCCTTTTGTGCGTGGCGGGCTGACCTGAAATTTTGGTTGAAATCCGCAGGAGAGGCGCGGGAGTCGAACTCATTGGCGCACCCGAGGAGGCGCCGATGCTCGAGCTCTCGTCCTCAGGAGCGCTCGTCGAGCAATACCTCGAAGGCGGAACGGGGCTGCGGCTCCGCGCCTGCATCCCCCGGCAGGCTCGATCTGCAGATCCCCTGTCGCTGCGCCCTTCCCTACTTCTCCTCCATGTGCGGATTGCGGTAGGCCTTCGGCGGCACGAAGCTCTCCTTGATGGCGCGCAGCGAGGTCCAGCGCAGCAGGTTCCCCATAGAGCCCGCCTTGTCGTTGGTGCCCGAGAGGAACCTATTCTGGCTCTGACTAACGAGACGCCTGGCACTGCTCCCCGCTCAGGAAGGCGCAGTCATGGGTTCGGTGACCTTGTCATCTTTCCCTCCAACGGCTCCGTGACCCGACACCCCCCTTCCCTCCACGGGGTCCCTCGGGGTGGTTCCCCCGCTTCCTCGGTACTATGGGGGTGCTACGACGCCCTGAGTCCATCCCGACGCGCTTCGTCTCCTTCGCTTGGCGGTACCGCGGGTGCGCCCGACGGTTCGCTCCCACAGGGTGCGGACGCCACAACGAGAAGGGCTGGTCGTTCAACCTCCGTACGTTCGAGGGAAGAAGGTAACGGTCAACCGGGACGGCGTCTTCGGCGAGGACGGCAAGGAGCTGGACCTGGAGCCTCTGGAGGACCGAGCCCATGGCTCTAGGGTAGCGAGGAGCACCCTGGAGCTACTCTCTGGCTTAACCTAGCCCCCTTTGGCTCCGCAACGCCTTGTAGTATTATCTTCATGTATGTTATGCAACCGTTGTAAAGGAGTGACCATGAGTCCGTCCATCTCTCGCCCGAAGATCAAATTGCTCCTCCTCATCCCCGCCACGATCCTCGTCTTGGCGGCTTCGTCGGCCGCCATGCCGCCGCCCGACGAAGGGTACTGTGGAGACTTCACCTGTAGTTTCTCTGAGGGTTGCTGGAACTGTCCCGATGATTGTGGGACCTGTAGTTACTGCGGAGATGCCAGTTGCGATTCCGGTGAGTCCTGCTCGAGCTGTCCCGATGATTGCGGGGCCTGTCCTCCGCCTCCGGAGGGGGATGGTCACGCCTGGTGCGATGGTTGGGATCGACAAGGGGATTGCGCGTTCAATCACCTGGGCGTTTCCAACGGCCTGGAGTTTCGGCGTCTGCGGGGCGGCGGCGGCTATGCGTGGCAGACCTTTCTGACCTGGAATTCCGCCGAGTTCGGTGGGTTCGGCCGGTTCACGGTCCCGGATGGGAACGTCGGGAACATCTCCACGTCTCCCGAGCCCGGCCAGGTCCCGTTGTACCGGTGGAGCACACGGAAAGGCTTCGTGTACTCCACCTACGCAGGCGTGACGGGCAGCGACTATGTCTACGGAGGGATTGCCGGATACGTGTGGCCGGCTGGAAGCAACCAGGGATACCCGCTCTATCAGTTCTATAGCCAGGAGTACGGGCACTTCTACACCAATTACCCCAGAGACATCTACTGCCAGCCACCCGTCCGCTGGGCGGTCCAAGGCGAGATGGCGCGCGTGAACTGGCCCGCGCCGTTCATCCAGGCCAACAGGGTCTGTTACAACAACCAGTCCCTGGGTTCCTTTCCGGGGCCCTGTAACCCCTTCGCTGCAGAACGTTGTCGAGCGAGAGGATGGCCGTACAACTTCGGCAACTGCACATGCTTTGACGGGTTGCCGTAACGACCGGAATCCAGCCTCTCTCCCCGGCAGGCTGCCACTGCCGGGGAGGGGACCAACTGGAGACCGGCTGCAAGTTGTCGACCGAGCCCTGACGCGCGCCCGCTGGCCCGCGACTTAGCTGATCCCGCCCAGGCGAGGCGGATGGACGAGCGGTCCTGAAGCCAGGGCGGCTCAGGAAGGCGCAGTCATGCGGAAGCTGATGTAGGACAGGGCGCCCAGGATGAGGTAGACGACCGACCAGGACCACGCCTCGGGCCCGTCTCCGACCGAGAGATGGGCGATGAGGGCCGAGACCAGGACGATCGTGAAGCCGGCATAGGCCCACTCCTTCAGGCGCGGCGGGGCCATGGGCAGGATCAGGACCAGCAAGCCCGCCAGCTTGGCCCAGCAAAGCTCGATCCGGAAATAGTCCGGGAAGCCGAGGTGGCTGAAGACCTCGGCGACCTGGGCAGGAAGAGCTGGGCGTAGACGGTGAAACCCATCATCAGGCAGAAAAGGCTCGTGAAGATCCAGTAGGCGGTCTTGGCGCGTTTCGATCCAGTCATCGGTCCTCCTTTTTCGTCATTGGGAAAGGCGTTTGATCATGGCGGCAAGCACGTAGCCCCCAGGCCTGCTCGTGCCTTCTATCATCGGGTGGAACTTATTCCTGTGTTTCCCGCTGCCTTTGCCCTTCGTGGAATAACTCCGCAGTCCATCCGTGATCGTTTAAGCCGCCCATTTGAGTCCCGCACGGTCGGGAAGTAGG
>CAXTNS010000022.1:23340-24052 GCA_964245465.1 uncultured Thermoanaerobaculia bacterium | reverse complement strand
CCCCAAGAGGACAAGACGATGATCGCAATGGACATAGCAGCCGGCCTCAGCGGCCAAAGCCTCCACCATCTCCTCCCCTCCCTCTACGATGAGCTGCGCCGCGTCGCGCGCCGGCAGCGCCGCCGGCTTCCGGGCGGCGGAACCCTGGCGACCACGGCCCTGGTCCACGAGGCCTACCTGAAAATCGCGGACCGCCCGGAGTGGCAGGGCGAATCCCACCTGTTGGGAGCCGCGGCCCTGGCCATGCGCCAGATCCTGGTCGACTACGCCCGGCAGAGGAGCTCCCAGAAGCGCGGCGGCGGCCAGGCGATGGCCGGCCTCGAGGAAGGCTGCGCGGCCGACGACCAGGCGCGCCAGGTGCTGGCCCTCGACTTCGCCTTGAGGGACCTGGCGGCCGTGGACGAGCGGCTGGTGCGCATCGTGGAATGCCGCGTCTTCGCCGGCTTCTCCGAGGAGGAGACGGCGCGGGCGCTCCAGACCTCCGTGCGCACCGTGCAGCGAGACTGGGCCCGGGCGCGCGCCTGGCTGCGCGAGGCGGTCACGCCGGGAGGCACCCTGTGAGCGCGGAGCCCGTCCCCGCCTTCGGCCGTCTGCTCGAATCAGGCGGCATCCTGAACAGCCCTTTCTGGGAAGACTTCTGCGAAGGATTCGAAGAAGAGCCGGTCCTCCGCGAGGGGGAACGCCTGGGACCGTGGCGCGTGCTGGGCGAGAT
>CAXTNS010000022.1:15193-23330 GCA_964245465.1 uncultured Thermoanaerobaculia bacterium | reverse complement strand
CCTTCCACCAGCGGGTGGCGCTCAAGGTGCTCGACCGCGCTCCGCGGGACCGCGAAGCCCGTGCCCGTTTCGAGCAGGAGCGCCAGATCCTGGCGAGCCTCGACCACTCCAACATCGCCCGGCTCCTCGACGGCGGCGTGGATGGCCGCGGCCTTCCCTATATCTTCATGGAGCTCGTCGACGGCCAGCCCATCGACCGGTACTGTGAAGACCGCCAGCTCTCCATCGACGAGCGGCTCGCCCTCCTCCAGGTGGTGGCCCGGGCCGTGGCCCACGCCCATCGCCGGCTGGTCGTCCACCGGGACCTGAAGCCCTCGAACATCCTGGTCACCGCCGCGGGCGAGGTCAAGCTGCTCGACTTCGGCATCGCCAAGCTCCTGGACCCGGGAGCGGCCGGACCCTGGGCCGCTCCGCCCACCCGCACGGCCCTGCGCGTCCTCACGCCCGAGTACGCGGCTCCCGAGCAGGTACGCGGCGAGCCCGTCACCACGGCCTCCGACGTCTACCAACTCGGCCTGATCCTCTTCGAGCTCCTGACCGGCCGGCGCGCTCACGGCCTCACGGGAGACTCCCTGACCGAGATGGAGCGGGTGGTCTGCTTGGCGGAGGCGCCACGGCCGAGCCGGAGCGTCGCTGTTTCCGAAAACATCGCTCTGCGCCGCCGGCTGGCGGGGGACCTCGACAGCATCGTGATGAACGCCCTGCGCAAGGAGCCGGACCGCCGCTACGCCTCGCCGGCGGACCTGGCGGCCGACCTCGAGCGCCATCGTTCCGGCCTGCCCGTGACGGCGCGGGGGGATGGTCTGCTCTACCGCGCGGGCAAACTCGTCCGGCGCCACCGGCTGGCCATGGCGGCTGCGGCGGCGGTCGTGATCTCCCTCGTCTGTGGTCTGGGAGCCGCCCTCTGGCAGGCCCGGGAGGCGACGCGCGAGGCGAGGAAGGCCGCCGAGGTCAAGGACTTCCTGGTGCAGGTCTTCGAAGCCTCGGACCCCGGCGAGTCGCTGGGCCGCGAGGTCACGGCCCGGGAGCTTCTCGACCGCGGCGTCGGGCGGATCGAGGCCCTGAAAGGCGAGCCCGAGATGCAGGCGGAGCTGCTCGCCACGGCGGGTTTCAGCTACAAGAACCTCGGCCTCTACGCCACCGCTCGGACACTTTTGGAAAGGTCGCTGCGCCTGCAGAGACAGCTTCATGGCGAGCGGAGCCTCGGCGTGGCCGACGTGGAAACCCATCTCGCGCTCCTGGCCTACAAGCAGGGCGACACCCGGCGGTCCGAAGCCCTCCACCGCGCCGCTCTCGCCACGCGCCGGGACCTTCTGCCGGCGGATGACGTCCGCTTGGCGGACAACCTCGCCGGGCTCGGTTCCTGCCTCCTGGACTACGACCGTGACGTCGAAGCCGCGGCGCTCCTGCAAGAGGCTCTGAGTCTCCACCGCAAGCCCTCCAAGCCCGACCTCTCCAGGATCGGCGGAATCCTGAACGACCTCGGCATGCTGCGTCACCGCGCCATGGACCTGGAGGGTGCCGAGCGGCTGTACCGCGAGGCTCTGGCTCTCCAGCGCCGGGCGCACGGTGCCGTCCACCCCGAAGTCGCCACCCCGCTCCACAACCTCGGTGCACTCTTGAAGACGCGCGGCCGCCTGGAGGAAGCCGAGGCGGTGTTCCGCGAGGTGATCAGCCTGGAGGAGGGTCTCTACGGCGGAGACCATCCCAACACGGCCGATTCCTGGGGCTATCTCGGCCACACCCTGCGCGCCCGAGGCGACCTGTCCGGCGCGGAGGCGGCCTACCGCCGGTCCCTCACCATCAACCAGGCCAAGAGGGGCGCCCGTCATTTCGCCACCTTGAGCGCCCTCCACAACCTCGGCCGTCTCCTCCTCCAGGCCGGCCGGGCCGGCGAGGCCGAGCCCCTGCTGCGAGAGGCCCTCGCCGGCCGCATTTCCCTCTACGGCCCGGACTACCGCAAGACCAAGGAGACCGAGAAGGTCCTCGCGGAGTGCCGGGCCGCCCTCGGTCTTCACTGAACGAATTCCAGGCTGTCGAGGGTGATCGCGCCCGACGGCCGCTCGGGAACGTCGAAGTAGAAGTACACGTAGCGCACGTCGCTCAGGTCCGCGCCGCGGAAGGCGGACAACGGAATGCGGACCGTGCTCATGGCGCTCTTGCTGAAGTCGTTGGGCGGGTTCAGCCCACAGTTCGCGCCGAACCCGCACTGGAACTCGTCCGGGTAAGGGATGCGCCCGTGCACGCTCACCTGGACCTTGTTGCTGTACCCCGCGCTGGTGTACAGCCGCACGTTGAAGTCCTGGTCCTGGCCTTCCGTGTTGTAGGTGTTCCCGTAGACCTGGGCCACGCGGAAGCTGAGGTGGGTGTAATCGGTGACGTCCCGCAGGGGGCCCACTCCGATCGGCGATGAATTGGGCAGGTCCCAGCGGATCGAGCTCGGGGCCACCCAGGTCACCCGGACACCCCCCGTGGCGTGGGGCGAGGACTTGATCAGCTCGTGGAGCTCGCCCTCGAGGAAGGTGAGGATCCCGTTGGCGCTCTTCACGACGTCGTCGCCCATCGCGTTCACCGCCAGGTTGCCGTTCTCGAAATTGTCCAGGGTCCGCCGCGTGCCGGCGCTGAATTGCTGGAACAGCTCGAGATCCGCGAGCGAGCCGGGGCGCGTGGAGCCGTCGAAGAAAACACGGTGGTCCGTCTGGTCGAGCACCTTCCAGCGCAGGAACGCGTTGCAGTAGGCCTTGGCCACGTTCTGGCCGTTGATGGTGCCGCCGTCGGCGGGTGAGTCGTTGTCGAGGAAGACGCGGTGCCCCACGCCGTAGACGAAGACGAAAGCCTTGTCCACATGGGTCCCCGCGATGACCAGCCCCTCGCTCGAAGACTCGGATCCGGCGCGGTCGTAGATGGCGAACGCCGTCCGCTGAGGCTCCAGGTTCTGGCCGCCGACGGCCATGCTGCCCGTCACGTCCATGTCGCGCGAGCCGTAGATCGCGAGATAGCCCCGGGTCGCGTCGCCCGTCAGGACCTCGCGCGGGTCGCTGCCGCTCGATCCGCCTCCGTCCGTGGGAGCGATCGAGATCACGGCGCGCACGTCATAAGCCTCCGCGCCGAGAGCCGGAGTGTCGCCCAGGAGCCGGGCGGCCGTCACCGCGGCCTCGCCGCCGCGGCTGTGGCCCATGAAGGCCACGCGGTCCGAAAGGCGGGTCTTCCAGCCCCAGAACGTGTGCATCGAGTTCAGATAACTGATCATTTGAAGGCCGCGCTCCTCGTTGTCGCCGCTGTTCGTGATGCTCGCCGTCACGAAGCCGTTCCGGGCCAGGTGGGCCATCAGGTATTCATGATCGGCTTTGTCCATGCCGACGCCATGGGCGAAGATCAGGATCGGCCGGCCGGCCGGCGGTCCGTCCGCGGAGTTGCACGTGGCCGAAGGCCAGCGGATCGTGCCCTCCACGACGCCGACGCCGTCCCCTCCGAAATCCCAGTTGAGGTTCTGGACGAAATGGCACGTGTAGCTGGTGGATGTCGTGGGATCCGGAGGCGGCACCGCCTTCGCGCTCCCCGTCAGACTGAAAGTCAAAGCCGTGGCAAGGGTCAGGGTATGGACAAGTTCTCTTCTCATTTTCGTTCTCTCCTTTCAAGCCGTTCAAGGAGAGAGACGGAAACGGCGTGGCGAACCCGCCACGCTTCCGAAAAAAAGATTTCTACCCGTGAAGGATCGCCGCCAGCCGCTCGATCCCGTCCACCAGCCGCGGCCCGGGCCGGCTGAAGCAGCCGTTGGCGTCCACGGGGAAGACCCGACCCTCGCGAACGGCGCGCAGGGCCTGCCACTGGGGGAGATGGGACACCATCTCGATCTGACCGCGGGCGCCGGCCTCGTCGAAGCCGCAGGGCATGGCCACGATCACGTCCGGGTCCGCCGTGGCCACCTGCTCCCACGTGAGGCGTTGCGAATGGCCGCCGGGCTCGCCGAACACGTCGATCCCGCCGGCCCGATTGATCATCTCCGGCACCCAGTGGCCGCCCGCGAACGGGGGATCGAGCCACTCCAGGGCCAGGACCCGGGGCCGGGAGTGATCTGAAATCAAAGATTGGACCGCCTCCAGCCGCCGCTCCAATCCGTCGAGCAGAGACTCGGCCTCTTCCTTATGGCCAGTCAATTCGCCTACGCGACGGATGTCCGCGAACACGTCGCCGATCGTCTTGGGATCGAGGGACACCACGTCCGGGCAGCGGGGGAGGGGGCGCACGGCGCCGTCCACCTGCTCCGTGGAGACCGCACAGACGGGGCAGAGCTGCTGGGTGACGATCACGTCCGGCGCCAGCTCGGCGATCCGCGCCTCGTCCAGCGTGTAGAGACTCTCGCCGCTCCCCACCTGGGCCGAGACTGCCGCGTCCACCTCCGCCGCGCTCATCCCGGGCGCCAGCGCGCTCCCCGTGAGGATCGGCCGCCGCCGCGCCTCCTCGGGGAAGTCGCACTCGTGGCTGACTCCCACCACGGAGTCGCCCGCGCCCAGGGCGAACAGGATCTCGGTGCCGTTGGGGACGAGGGAGACGATGCGCATAGACGGAGCCTACCGCTTCCCCAGGTCCACCACCAGATAGTTGTCGTCGCTGTACGCCACCGCCACCCCCGGCGCCCGGCCGAGCTGCCAAGCGAGTTGCTGGAACACCGGCACCTTCCAGAGCGTCACATACCGCGCCCCGAACCGCTCGCGGATGGTGCGGGCCGGATCGGGATTGTTCCCGTTGACGATGTTCACGTACGCCTGGAACAGGGCCGGGTCCTTGGCGTTGAACACGGTGGGATCCAGGGCCACCAGGGACTGGAGCTGCGGCGCGAAGTAGAAGAGGGGGGACGAGTCCGCCCACTGCGCCGTGAACACGCGCTCCCCCGGGGCGCCGTGCTCGCCCATCCAGCGCGCCATCTCGCGGGGCTGCGAGACCCGGCCGAACCCGTAGGACCGCAAGGCGCCGAAGGTTTCGATCCCTCCGAAGAAGATCAGGACCGCCGCCACCACGCGGCCCCACACCGGCATCAGCGGCGGCAGGCCCCGCTCCCGCCGCTCGCGGAGCACCAGCGCCAGGGCCAGCAGAGCCAGCGGTGCTCCCAGCTCCAGGAACCGGCGGGCGGCGAAGCTCCCCACGAGCAGGAAAGCCAGCGCCACCAGCCCCGTCGTGACAGTCGCCCGACTGCGCAGGCGAGGCTGGAAGACCAGCAGAGCGAGCACGATCAGCGGCGCGATGAACGCCGGCCACTGCTCGAACAGCACGGCGGCTTCCGGCGGAGCGAGCTCCGTGCCGAGTTGGGACTTCAGAGCCGCGTTGCTCCCGGCCGTGGCCTGGAACGGGATGACGAAGTTCGAGATGAAGAACAGCCGGAAATTCGCCGGTACCTGCGGATGCACGAGCTGGCCGAGCAGCCACCCCCCTGCCGTTGCGGCCACCGGCTGCCAGGCGATCCCGCGTCCTTCCGGCCCCCGTCCCTCCGGCGACGCCGCCAGCCCGGAAAGCGCCCAGAGCATGGCCAGGGGAATCGCGATCCATCCGCCCGTGTGGGTCAGGCCGAACAGGGCGCAGACCACCGCAAGCGCCTTCCACCGCCGGGAGACCAGCAGCGCGATCACCAGCACCGTGAACCCGATCAGCCATACCTGGGGCCGGCACATCTCCATCCGCAGGCCGAACATGGGACCCAGCGCCGGCAAGGCAAGCACGAACCACCACGGCCGCGGCACTTGAAGACTCCACAGCGCCCACGCGAAGACCCCCAGCACGAACAACTGCCCTAGGAACACTCCCAGGAACCCGGCCCTCTCCAGGGGTAGAGTCGCGAACGGCATGAGCAACACGTGGAAGAGAGGCGCGCCGTCCACGAAATGGTCATAGAGGATCGAGAACGGCGTCCACCGGAACGTCTCCATGCGGAAATCCGACCGCATCTCCCGGGCGAGCCCGAGATGGTAATACTCGTCATACGACCACGGCTGAGGCGCCGACAGCCGTGCCCAAGCGAACAGCGCGAGCACGGCCACGCATGCCAGAATCAACTTCACCAGGGGAGGAATCAGCTCCGGCCGAGAAATGGTCTCGGCAGGCTTCGAATCGGCGCGTCGCGGAGCCCTCGTCTTGTTGGCTTTGGCCATGGGCGGGGAGTGTACCTCGTGAGATAAGATACGAAAAATGGCTCAACACGCCGAAGACGATCCCGAGCTCCGGCGCGCGGTATTGGAGCTTCAGAAGGGAGTCCGCGTCGAGGACAACAGTCGCTTCGTCTTCGAGCGCTACTACCCCTGGGTGCGCCGGTTCTTCCGGCGTTTCGGCTACACCCCCCAGGACTGCGAGGACCTGGCACAGGAAGTCCTCAGCCAGGTCTTCCGCCAGATCGGCTCGTTCCGCAGCGACGGCTCCTTCAAGTCCTGGCTCTTCGCCGTGGCCTCCAACCTCCACCGCAACCAGCAGCGCGACCGCCATCGCGAGAAACGGAGCGGGCAGGAAGTCTCGATCGATGCCAAGACCGAGTCCGGCGTGCCCCTCTACGAGCCCGTGGTGGGAGATGCCTCACCCGACCGGGCCGCCTACGAAAAGGAACGCCGGGAAGCCCTGGCGCGAGCCATGAAAGACATGCCGCCGCAAATGGGCCGCGCCCTGGCCCTGCGCGTCGATCAGGACCTCAAGTACCGGGAGATCGCCGTGGTGCTCCAGATCTCCGTCGAGACGGTCAAAGCCCACCTCTTCAGCGCCCGGCAACGCCTGCGCGAAGAGCTGGGCGACGATTATGGAGACTGGCTGGATTGAATACTTGTAAACCAGGGGTAAACCAGCCCACGGCGGCGGTGTCTTATAGATAAATGAGAATGGGAGGACGCAGCATGCCGTCCATCGATCGACATCCCTCTCCGGAAACCCTCGTGGCCTACCACGAGCAGCGGCTTTCCGATCCGGAGGCCGAGGACGTCCGCGAGCACCTGGTGGCCTGCCGGGACTGCACGGCCGAGCTTCTGGGACTGGTGGATCTTCTCGATGGGGAGGATGGGGCCGCCGCTGAGGAAATCTCCCCCGCGGACCTGGACGCCGCCTGGCGGCGGCAGCGGGAACGGTCGCCGGTGGCCTCCGTGGTCTCCTTGGACGACCGGCGGGCCGGCAAGGCTCCAAGGCGCTGGTCCTGGGCTACGGCGGCCGCCTTGGGGTTGGCCGCGGCGCTGGCTCTCGTAGTGGTCGCCCAGTGGCGGACGATCGGACTCCTGAGGCAGCCGCAAGCCAATCCGCCCCTGGTCAACCTTGCCCCGGCCGGCTCCAGGAGGGCGGGAAGCCCGGAGGTCTCCGAGCTGCGTTTCCCGAAGGGGACGGAGCGGGCATGGGTGATCCTCAATCCGGACCTGGAGCCAGACTCCTCTCTCTACGACCTCACGATCGTCGCCGCGGATGGCGAGGTGGCCCTGAGCTTCCAGGATCTTCCGATCAGAGAGGCCGGCAATTTTCTTCTCGAAATTCCCCGTGCCGACCTGAATGAGGGTTCCTACAAGATCCTCCTCTTCAAGTCCGGACAGGGCCGGATCGTTAAAAAATTCGATCTCAAAGTACGGCACCTGTTATGATGAAAACCTTCTAGAACAGATCGCAGCTCGTGATTCTTCGAAAGGACGGTGGGGATGAGGCTTTATCTCATCGCGGGCGTTCTGCTGGCCCTGGGGCCGCTCGCGGGGTGCGGCGGCGAACGGCCGTCCGGCAGTGCCAGCTCGCCTCCGCAGATCCTTCAGACACCTCCAGAGTCTCTTTCCCTCACCGCCTTGTCGGCGGGACCTCCCCGAGTCCAGGACCTCTCCGCCGGCCAGACTCGGAGCTATACATTCTTCCTCCACGCGGGGCAGTACCTCCAATTGGTCGTTCAGCAACGCGGCGTCGACGTCGCCGTGCGTATCCTCGATCCCGCGAAGCGCCTGCTGCTGCGGGTGGACAGCCCGAACGCCGCGCAAGGCCCTGAGGAGCTGTTCCTGGTGGCGGACACGGCCGGCCGCCACCTTCTGGAGGTCGCGGCTTCGGAAGGAACGGGACGCTACGAGATCCGGGTCGAAGCCCTGCGCCCGGCCACTCCGGAAGACCGGACCCGCGCCGCCGCCGCCGCCGCCTACTCCCGCGC
>CAXTNS010000022.1:14482-15183 GCA_964245465.1 uncultured Thermoanaerobaculia bacterium | reverse complement strand
AGCTACCGGGCAGCCGCCCGGCTCTGGGGAGAGGTGGGTTCCGAGGCCTATACAGCCTTGTCCCTCCTCCGGCTGGGCAGGCTCCTCCTCGACGACCCGAACCGCCGCCGGGAGGGGATCGAGGCCCTGGATCAGGCCCGTTCTCTTTTCCAGCGCGCGGGAGACCGGCGCCGGGAAGGGCTCTCGCTTTCTGACCAGGGACGGGGATGGGCCATGACTGGAGAGATCGAGCCGGCCCTCCGCAGCTACGAGCAGGCCCTTGCCGTTTGGGAAGAGCTGGGGAATCTCTTCGAAGAAGGGACGTGCCTGAACAACCTGGCCCTCCTCCGCGTGCGCCAGGGCAGCCTCAACGCCGCCATCGACCTCTACACCCGGGCCATCGGGGTCTGGCAGAAGCACGGGAAGGGCGGGAACGAGGCCATTACCCGGACCAATCTCGGCATCGTCTACGCCACCCTGGGAGAGGGGCACCTGGCTCTGGACCAGTACCGCCGCGCCCTGGCGTTGCTGGACGTGGAGCCCGAGCCCGCCAACGTGGCGGCGCAACGGGCGGTGACCCTCAACAAGCTCGGCGACGCGTTGCTCTGGATGGAGGGGCCAGAGCCCGCCCTGGCGCGGCTGCGGCAAGCCCTGGAGCTGCGGCGGCGGCAGCACGACACCTTCGGCCAAGCCGTGACACTCAACAGTATCGGCCTCGCCTA
>CAXTNS010000022.1:10616-14472 GCA_964245465.1 uncultured Thermoanaerobaculia bacterium | reverse complement strand
CCCTCGACGCGTTCCGCTCGGCGGTGGAGATCTTCCAGCGCCCCGAAGACAGATAAACCCAGGCCGTGGCCCTCAACAACCTGGGGATCGCCTACGAGAGGCTTGGCTATCTGAGGCGGGCTCGCGACAGCTACGAGTTGGGGATGGCGCTGGTTCCCGCTGGCTCCGGAGACATGGCCGCTCTCTTCGGACTCGCCCGAGTGGCGCGAATGGAGGGCCGGCTCGAGGAGGCCGAACGGAGAATGGAACAGGTCCTGGGGCTCGCCGAAAACGTCCGGAGTCAGCTCTGGCGGCCGGACCTGCGCTCCTCCTACCAGGCGGCCCGACAGGAGCAATACGCCTTCCTCGTCGACCTCCTCGCCGAGCGGAACCGGCGTGAGCCGGAGAGCGGCCATGCCGCCAGGTCCTTCGCCGTCAGCGAGCGGGCACGGGCGCGCAGTCTCCTCGACCTCCTCTCCGCGGCGCGCTCCCATCCCGATCCCGGGGAGATCCGCCGCCTGACCAGCCTCAGCCGGCAGATCAACGCCCGCCACCTCGATCTGCTCACCTCACCCCAGAAGATCGGCAATACGGACCTGGAGTCGGAGCTGACGACGCTGCTGGAGAGCTGGCGGCAGGCCAGCGCGGAAGCCCAGGGCCCGCTGCCCGCCGCCGCGGCCAGCCTCTCCCTCTATGAGGCGCAACGCCTGCTCGACAAGGACACCCTGCTCCTGGAGTACTTCCTGGGAGAAGAACGGAGCTTTCTCTGGGCGGTGACGCCGTCCGCCGTGCGCTTCGTCTCCACCCTTCCCGGCCGGGAGCGGATCGAAGCCTTGGCGCGCCAAGCCTACAGCCGCATCACCCGGAGCCACCTCCAGACGGAAGAGGTGGCGGCGCAACAGGCTGCGGCGCGGCTCAGCCAGATGGTCCTCGGTCCCGTGGCCGATCTCCTCGGCCGTCGGCGTCTGGTCGTAGTGGCTCACGGCGCCCTCCAGGCCGTACCCTTCGCCGCCCTGCCCCGTCCGGATACCGCGGACCGCCCGCTGATCGTGGACCATGAGATCGTAAGCCTGCCCTCCGTCTCCGTCCTCGCCGCCCTGCGCTCCGAGCGCGCCGGCCGCCAGCCTCCTCGCGGCTTCCTGGCGGTCCTGGCCGACCCGGTCCTGGAGTCGGACGACGAGCGCCTCCGCGGTCTCCGTCCCCGCCAGCTCAACTTGGCGGTGGTCCGGACCCCGACCCTGTCCCGCCTGCCGTACGCCCGGCGGGAAGCCGAGGAGATCCTGGCCCTGGCGGGCTCCAGGCGCGTCCTCGCCGCCTACGGCTTCGCGGCCAACCGTGAGCTGGTGCAGAGCGGCCGTTTGATGGGCTATCGCATCCTCCACTTCGCCACCCATGGCGTGTTTGATGACCTCCACCCCGAGCTGTCGGCCCTCGCCCTCTCCGCCTTCGATCCCTCCGGCCGCCCCGTCGACGGCCAATTCCGCGCCTATGAGGTCTCCAGTCTCGACCTGCGCGCCGACCTCGTGGTGTTGAGCGCCTGCCGTACGGGTCTGGGCCGTGAGGTCGGAGGCGAGGGTCTGGTTGGGCTGACCCAGGGCTTTCTGCACGCCGGAGCGTCGCGCCTGATCGTCTCCCTTTGGGACATCGACGACCGTTCCACGAGCGAGCTCATGAAACGTTTCTATACCGGTCTCCTGCACGAGAATCTTCCGCCGGCCGAAGCCCTGCGGCGGGCACAGATCTCCCTCTGGCAGGAGGTCCGTTGGCACGCTCCCTATCACTGGGCTGGCTTCGTCCTTCAGGGCGAATGGCGGTGAAAGGGCTCCCGATTTTCCCGCGGATTTTCTCCTCCTCCCTCCGCTAACCAAACCGGGCCTCGCGGGTTCTCCCTGTCGCGAACCTTGAATGCCTTTTCTAAGGAGGATGAGATGGAGAACCGTAAGAAGCCTGCGAACCCCGTCCCGCACGACTCTTCCCTGAAGACGAAGCCTGATGACTTCGAGCCGGAATTGACCAGCACCGGGCCGCTCACCGACGACAGGCCCACGCCGCCCCCTCACTCCTACGACGTTGGAGCCCCTCGGCCGGACACCCCCAGGAAATGAAACCCAGCCGGGCCCTCCCTGCCCGCGCGGGAAGGGTCCGGCGTTAGGAGCGAGGGGTGCCATGTCTTCGAAGGTCGTCATCGTGCTGGCCTTTCTACTGACCGGCGTTGCGGCGTGCCGCGGGCCCCAGGCTCGCTCGGACCGTTCATTCGACGAGATCCAGGCGCAAGCCCGCGGCAAGACCGCACAGCAGATTCTCGATCTCCTCGGCGAGCCCGACAGCCGCCAAAAGGTTTTCGACGCCGGAGAACGCTGGATCTGGTGGAACTATACGTTCCTCGACGGTAAGGATTGTCCGCCCGAGATGCGCGGCCGGGTCGTCCACCTCGAAATTGTGGTCAGAGACCCTGAAAAGGTCAGCGTGGACCCGCGTCCCTACTCCAAATGGCAGGTCGACGACGCCTTTGGAATCACGTATCGGGCGCCTTCCAGCGATATTTAGTAACACTGCCTGACAAGGTGTGAAAGGGAGATCGAGTGTGGCTAAGCACATAGCAAAGGGTTGTCTGATTTTGCTGAGCTGCTTTGTCCTGATGGCGTGCGAAGATCGCGAAGAACGAGCACGTTATGTAAAGGGACCCCTTGAAGATATCAATGAGGAAAGCCTGGCCTCCTTAAACAAGGCCTATCGGGAGGCAGAGACTCGATTGAAATCGGTTAAGAGTGGCGGCCTGAAAGCGGAATTGTCGAAGGACCTCGACCAGGAATATCAGCGCCTTCTCGCCCACATTCATGAGGTGGAGCGCGAGCGTGCGGAAAGAGCCGCCGCCCAAGAAGAAGCGGCGCGCGAAGCTGAAAGCCAACGGTTGGCGCAGGTAGAGGCCGAAGCACGAAAGCAGCGCGAATTGGAACAGCAACTGGTAAACCAAGCCACGGCGAGAGCGCAAAAAGAAAACATGAGACAAGCCGTTCTTGACCTCGAAGGCGGTATGCGGCCTTCAATGCTTGATGATGGAACGCAGGTTCTTGTGCTGAGCAACAGCCAGCCTTTCCGAGTGGACTTCGACTTGAGATGTTACACGAGGAACGACTCCACCAACAAAGCAATGTTTGTGTCAGTGCCTGCGCGAGGCGAAATGGAGATCGGCTTTCTGGAAGGCTGGAGCGGCAATTTCGTGGAAGGTGAGCGCTGTGAGGCCTATTTTGATGGCGAGTTGCTATGGAATCGGAGCGTACCCAGTTTGTAATGAAAGAGTATGAAGAGATTTATGAAGGAGATTCTGGCAGAAACATTCCTGGCGGCGGTTCTTTAGCCGCCTAAGAAAGGGAGAGATCACATGTCCTCCATCATCGAAGCCCTTTCCTGGAACGGCATCAACGCCACCACCGGCGAGCCCCTGCTGCCAGGGGCCACGCTGGAGCAGATCGCGGCCCTGGCTTGCGGGGACGATCTCCCCGCGAACGAAGTCGAGGAGCTCCGGCGGTGGCGGATCCGCCTGGAGCAGGACCATCTCGACACCCGCTTCGAGATCGATCCTCGTAACCTGGGAGAAGCCGGCTGGGGCGTCATTTTCCCCGAGGACAGGCAGGAGGAGTTGCGCGATGCTCTCGCGCCTCTCCTCGCCCTGCGCAAGGCTCAGGCGAGCATTCTAAGCGAGGGGCGCTACCGCGAGCTCGTCCACCGCCGCGGCGAATCCAAGACCCGCTTTCTGGCCCGTTACCGAGTCGGACCCGGACCGGCGGATCCGGACATCCTCCCGTATTACTTGCTCATCGCAGGAAATCCCGAAGAGATCTCCTTTCGATTCCAATATCAGCTTGACGTGCAGTAC
>CAXTNS010000022.1:9004-10606 GCA_964245465.1 uncultured Thermoanaerobaculia bacterium | reverse complement strand
GTACGGGCGTTACGCCGAAAGCGTGGTGGCGGCGGAGCAGGGGAGGGTCGTCACGGATCGCCGCGTCTCTTTCTTCGGCGTCAGTAACCCCAACGACCGTGCCACGGCGTCGAGCTTGCGGAACCTTGTGGAGCCTCTCGCCGCCCGCGTTGCCCGCGATCGAAAGAGCTGGCCCGTGGAGACCGTCCTGGGGGAGGAGGCCACCAAGGCGGCCCTCGCCGAGCGGCTGGGCGGTGCCCGCGCCCCGGCCCTCCTGTTCACCGCCAGCCATGGCCTGCGCTTCGATCTGACCGACCCTCGCCACCTCGCCCACCAAGGAGCCTTGCTCTGTCAGGACTGGCCCGGCCCCGGAAACTGGCAGGGAGGAATCGTTCAGGACCACTACTTGGCGGGAGACGACATCCTGGACGGTGCCTCGCCCGCTGGGCTCATCGCCTTCTTTTTCGCCTGCTATGGTGCCGGCACCCCCGTCTACGACAGCTTTGAGATGGACAACGAACAGAAGCTCCTCGCCGCCGAGAGTTTCGTCGCCCGCCTGCCGCAACGCCTGCTGGCCCACCCCCGAGGAGGAGCCCTGGCAGTCATCGGCCATGTCGATCGCGCCTGGACTTTCTCTTTCGACTGGCCCGAGTCCGGAGCCCAGCTCCAGGTTTTCGAAAGCGCCTTGGGCCGGCTGCTAGAAGGCTATCCGGTAGGCGCCGCCACCGAATATTTCAATCAGCGGTATGCCGAGCTGTATACCGACCTTACCGAAGAGCGCGAAGAGGTTCGCTGGGGAGCCCGGCCGGACTTCCTCAACCTCTCCGAGCTATGGACCGCCGCCAACGACGCCCGGGCCTATGTCCTCCTCGGCGACCCCGCCGTGCGCCTCGTGGCGGGTCCGGCGGAAGGGGATTAGAAAGCCATGCCGGAAGGCACCTACCTCGACAGCGCGCTTTACGTGTCGAGCCTCGATTCGGCTCGCTTCTCCTGGGCGGGCCGGGACTACCAGGGCAAGCTGGCCCTGAATGAGGACTTGGCCGATTCGCTTGCCGCGCTCGAGTTGGAGCCGGATGCTTATGGTTGCGAGCTCTATGACGCGGTTTTTCAGGCTGGTGGCGAGCTTCGCGAGGGCTTGCGGGAGGCGGTCGTCGCCGCTGAGCAGGAGAAGAGCCGACTCCGGTTTCTTCTTCATCTTGCGCCCGACCTTCCCGAGTGGGTTCATGGTGTCTTCTGGGAGCTATTGACGGACAACTCCCGGCATCTGGCCTTGGCCCGCTCGCCGGACACCGCATTTTCCCGCTATATGGGCGTGCGGCGGGCTCCCGGAACGCCGGCCACCAAGCGGCCCCGGCTTTTGTGCGTCATTTCCGCGCCCTCCAACATCGAGAAATTCAATCTGGCCGAGATCCAGCGCGACGATGTCGTGCAGCGTCTCAAGGCTCCTTTTGGAATGCTTGCCGAAGTGGTGGACGTGGCCATCCTGGAGCCTCCGGCCACGCTGGGCCGGCTGCGGGAACGCCTGATGGCGGACGGCGGCTTTCACCTCCTCCACTTTTTCGGTCATGGCCAGAACCGGGGCGGCGCTTCCGCTCTGGTAATGGAGGACGACCAGGGTCGAGC
>CAXTNS010000022.1:4124-8994 GCA_964245465.1 uncultured Thermoanaerobaculia bacterium | reverse complement strand
CGTCGGCTCGCGGTCCGGTCCGGACTGCGGCGGCGCGAGTTGCGCCTCGTCACCCTCATCGCCTGTCACGGTGGAGCCCCGTCCTCCCAGGATCCTTTCAGCGGTCTCGCCGGCCGACTCGTCCAGCGGGGCCTGCCCGCCGTTATCGCCATGCGCCGCGCGGTGAGCGTTGCGGATGGCCACCTTTTCACCAATCACCTCTATGGCCATCTCGTCCAGACCGGCCGGGCCGACGCGGCCGTCAACGAGGCCCGCCAGCAGCTCTACCTTGCCAATCCCAAGGGGATCGCCTGGAGCAGCCCAGTCCTGTATTCCCGCCTTACCGATGGCCGGCTCTGGCTCCCTCAGGAGGAAGAAGCCGCCGAGGAGCAGGACACCGCCGCCGAGAGAAGGCCGCTCTTCCAGATCTCCTGGCGCCGGCTGTTGCACCCCCTTCCCTGGCTACCCGCCGTTCTCGCTCTCGCGTTGCTGGGCCTCGGCCTCTGGCCGGCTCCGCGCGCCGAAGCGAGCTTCGATCTCTGGGTCTCCCGACTTTCCTTTCAACTGGCCAAGAACACCACCATCGTCGAGCGTATGCGCCTCCAAGAGATCGCTGCTACCCAACTTTCCGCCCTGCGGCTGCCGACGCTTCCGGCTTCCGCCGAGCCGACGCCGTCCGGCAGCGGTGGAATGAAAGGTTTTCTCCTACGTGCTCGTTCCAGCGCTGGTGGCCCCGCTCAGCTCACTCTCAACACACTTCCTCTGCCCGCTGGTAGCCGGGTCGCTTTCGATCACTTGGGTACCAATGGGGACGACGCCCCCGAAGCCTACCGCCTGTCCTTTGACGGATCGGACGAAGAGCTGCGTGTGACCATCCAGGGCGATGTCGTCCTGAAGCCTCTCGACGCCCCGCCGGTCTTTCTAAATTTGAAAGATCCGGACTCCCTCGTCCTCTATCCCCAGAGCCGGTCCCTGGACCTTGACGTTGCATTCTCAAAATTCGCCGGGGATGAGATCGTCGGCGACATTCCCATCGACCGTCTGGCCCTGCTGCGTATCGTCGAGCAGCACGAGGCGGAGCACAGCATGGTGCGTGAGGAATCCACTCTTCTGGGTGGAGAAGTCCACGTGCGGGCCACGGGCGTGCGCCATCCTCTGAAGAAAGGCGAAGCCCTGCGTTTCGCCGATCTCATGGGATCTCTGACCGGCTTGCGGCTTGGAGAGGACGGCATCCGCTTTGTCTTCCAGGGCCGGGTCTCGAAGCTGGAGCGTACCGCCGAAGGTGTCCAGCCCGAAAACCTGATGCCTTCCGTCCTCGATTTGTGGATTGCCGGAGTACCTCAGCTTGCCGTCCAAGCGGCCGCGGGGGTGGTGGCGGTCCTGGTCCTGCTCCTCACCGTCCTGAATCCCTGGTCACGCGAAAAGGAGATTGTATGAAACTGAAACCCTTCCCGCTCCTGTTGCTATTTCTGTTCGTTCTTGTCACTTCTGCTCCAGTGATGGCGCAAGGTGAAAAGCCAGTCTATAAGCTGGGCCTGATCTCCGGTGAAGACAAGTCAAAAATGAATGCCAAAGAAATACAGTTGGACACGCAGGTCCTCAACGCTGCCACCGACGCGTTCCTCGCCACGCGCCGTTTCAAGATGGTCGAACGCAACCAGCTCGCCGCCATTTTCACGGAAAAGAGCCTGCAGGATTTCATCGGTGGCAAAGCCAACAACAAGCTCACGGACGTCCTGGACCTCGATCTCATAGGTGTGGTCTCTCATACCGAAGAAGCCAAAAAGTCCGAAGAGGGTAAGCCCACGACGAAGTGGATCATCGAGGTTCGCCTCATCGACGTCAAGACAGCCGCTCTCCTCCTTACCGTGACCAGCGATCACGCGAGCCTCTTGGGCATGCTGCCTCCTTCTACCCCTAGGGAGGCGGGAGAGCTTCTGAACCAGGGCATCCGCGATGTATTTCCTCCGTTGGGATACGTCGTCCAGATCAACGGCAAAGACATTGTGGTCGATCTTGGCAGCGAGGCTGGATTGAAGAAGGGAGACACCCTTGAAGTCGTCAAGGAGGGGGAGCAGATCATCCACCCCGTCACCGGAGAAGTGCTGACCGCTCCTCTGAAGGTCATCGGAGAGTTGAAAGTGATATCAGCCTCCCCCCAGGTTTCTATCTGCAAGCGCAGCAGTAAGGGAGAGCTGCAGTTGGCCAACATCGTGCGCCTCAAGGGAACTGAATCCGCGGTCATAAAGATGCTCATGAAGATCCCCCGTATCAAGAGTCAGTTTCTGAAGGAGAAAAAGGAGATGGAAGAGGAGCAATGATCCTCAATGATCACCCAACACAGAGAACATGCGATGCCCCGGTTTGCCAGCGTAGCATTGACTCTTCTGCTGTTTCTCCTGACTGTGAGGCCCGGCGCTACACAGGAGGAGGAGCATCGGCACAGAATTGGTCTTATCCTCGCCAGCGAAGTGGACCGAAAACTGGGTGACGAAGTCCTGAGCGCGGTGACGGAGGTCTTCGCTTCCTCCAAGCGATTCGTCGTGATTGAACGCCACCGGCTGGCAGCAGTCTTTACGGAGAAGGATCTGCAAAGGTTCCTTGGCCAGGGTAATCCGGACCTTTCAGGTGTTCTCGGCCTCGATCTGCTCGGCCTCGTAGTCCATAGCGTCGAAACCAGGCAGGTTGACGCTGGAGAGGCCGTCGCTCGGGTGATTCTCGAGGTTCGCCTGGTCGAGGTAATGACCGGGACGATCCTCGAAACGCTGAATAGCGAGCGCGCCTTTTCCCCTCCGGCTCTGACCCTTCGAGAGGCCGGCAATTATCTGTCGGAGAGTCTACGCGAAAGATTTCCCTTGTCCGGCTACGTCATCAGAGTCACGGGGAAGGAAGTGACGGTCGATCTGGGGACCGATGACGGTTTGAAGGATGGCGCGGCCTTGGAAATCGTGCGCAAAGGAGAGCAGATCATTCATCCGGTCACCCACGTTCCGCTTCCGGCGGAATGGATCGTCTCTGGTGAGCTGAAGGTCATCTTCGTGTCGCCCCAACTCTCGACTTGCTGGCTCCGTTGGGGAGCGGACGTGGAACCCGGCGCCCTGGTCTTTTTGAAAGAAGAGTTCTCGCCCTTTACCAGTTTGATCGAGCCGAAGGAGATGGCTCCGAGTCATCCCAGCTCTACCCCCGAATGCACAAGAAAGGAGAACAAACACCATGTCATCGATTGGCTCCGCCGCCTTTTTGCTCGCCGTCTTCGCCCTCTCTGCCGGATCACCGGAGGTCCCTCCTTACTGTGATACCGAGCTTTTGCACGAGTCCAAGAGTCCCGCGCGCTACCAGGTTCGTGGCGACCGCTGCGAGGGCATCTATGCCCAGCAGGTGGCCTCCATCAACATCAATCTCCGTTCGTTCGTAAAGAGTTTTGGAGAGTTCAATCCGCAGACGCAATCCGTGCTGGAGCTGACCTGGAAGGCCCCGGACGGAATCGTCCAGAACGCGCGGTTGCGGGCCTTCAGCCTAAAATCCAATGTCTATTTCAGGATGGACACGGCACAGCCGGCCCCCAAAGGATCCTATGGCTGGCCGACCGAGGTGCTTTCTGGGCAGCGGCTTGGTCACGACGATCTCGGGATCCTCGCGTGGATTGAGATGCCCGGCCCGGGGGACAAGGTTCGGGACGTCTACCTCCCTCTCCGTGCGGGAGGGCCGCAGACCTTGGATGGTTATCAGGTCACCCTCGTTCCCTCCAAGAAGCTCAAGAAGCTCCTCCTGACCGTGATCCAGATCGACGGCAAAGGCAACAAGGTGCGGGATACCGGAGTCACCAACAAGGATCTTGGGGGAGAGTTTGCCTATTACGGATCCAACGAGCCGACGGTCTTTTCGACGGGAAAGCTCGGTGCTCCCGGCTATTACCGTCTTGTGCTCAAAGGTACGACGCCCTCGGGTGAGGCCGCGACGAAGGACATTGATTTCTACCACTCGGGCGATTGAGAGGAGAGAATCGTGGAGACTCGATTCAAAGCTTTGCACCGCGCTATCCTGGCACTTGTCGTGACGGGAGTGTGGACTGCGCCGTTGATGGCCGAACCATCCAAGGCTGACCTGTTCCAAGAGGGGAGGGAGCGGGCGGAGCTTCTGGTGGTCCGCATCACCGCGCCGACGACGGAAGGGGCGGGCATCCTCTTCCATTTCGACTCGCAATACGCTTATGGCATCACGGCTCGGCACGTGGTCTTCCAGCAGGGAAGGAAGGTCGAGGGCCTCTTGGCTCATTTCCGGGCCTGGCCTCATCAACAGTTCCCAGTGGAAGCTTACAGGCTTCATCCGGAAGAAGACTTAGCGGTGTTCCGGGCGGACCTCAGTGCATTGAAGCTCTCCACTTCGGAAATCCTGAGGCTCATTCCCCTCGATCAACTCGGCTCCTCTATCGAGTTGGATCCCGGAATGGAGTTGCATTCCATGGGGCATTCCACGGTGGGCGGGTGGATCTCGCCGCAGGAAGTGATCAAATTCGGCCGGACGGACGGGAAGAAAGGGTTTCTGTTCGAGCTCCCCTGTCCGCAAGGCCACTCCGGGGGAGCCGTGTTTGACGAAAAATGGCGCCTCGTGGGAATGATGATCGAAGAGGAGCGCCCCTACTGCCGGGCCCTGCGCATCGAGCCTATCCTCAAGATCGTTCAGGCCTGGAAGCTGGACATCAGCCTGCGCTTACCGCCTCCCTCTCAGGCCGACAAAGCATCCTCCCGGCAGATCAACGTGGCCGTGATGGACTTTGACAACCGCAGCAGCAGCAAGGATCTGACGGATCTGGGTTTCATGGCGCAGGACATCACTGCCTCCTCAATCCACGACCTCCCCGGCGTCGCCCTGGTGACCCGTCAGCGTGGTG
>CAXTNS010000022.1:0-4114 GCA_964245465.1 uncultured Thermoanaerobaculia bacterium | reverse complement strand
GTTGGATCTCGTGAAGAAAGAGCTCAAGCTTCCGTCGACTCTACAAACAGGCGGGGGGGTCAGCCGCGTCGGGCACCTCCTCAACGCGGATGCGCTGGTTACCGGCTCGATCGTGCGCTACGACGTCGAGCGACGGACGTTCGAGGGGTACGGGACGAGTGCTCTCCAGGACATCTTCCGCATGTCGATCAGCCTCCAGATCCTCCACGTGGACACGGGCCGGGTGCAATTCTCCAAGACCTTCGACGTCGAGCGCACCCAGCAATATCCCGTGGCGAAATCAGCCCCGTCCCAGCCCATCGACCGCAGGAGCGAGCTGCTCACCGCTCTCCTCGAGCAGGCGAAAGGCGAGATGAGGAACGCCCTCTCCCAGGTCGCGGCTGGTGGGGGAGAGGCCACCAAATTCATTCGGGGGCACGGCACCACCACGCCCGCGGGAGCCGACGTGGTCCTGGACGGAATCTACCTGGGCCCTACCCCCTACGACCTCCAGGTCATCATGGACTCCTCCCACGATCTCAATCTCGAGCTGTCCGGTTACGAATCCTGGCACCGCCGCATCAAGGTCCAGCCGGGGATGGCGGTCGGCGTGAATCTGGTGCCGAAGCCGTAGGCCTTCACCTTCCCAGCCCTCCTCTCCCACAAGGGGAGAGGAGGGAGAGGTCAAGCTCAGCGCACCCCTTCGGGAATCCTGTTCGGATAGCGGTTCACCGGGACGCGGTCTCCGACTCTGGGGTAGCTCGTGCAGCAATCGACCTTGGTTTCCGGCCCGACGGCGAGGTCTACGACGGTCTTGTCCGCAGGGTAGTAGCAGGCCCACTTGTTCGTCTCGGGAGCGACCCAGCAGCGCCACTTGGGACACTTGAGGACCCCGTTCTCGATCCGGTTGTCCCGGGTCTCGGGTGGGAAGGTGTTCTCGCACACCTCGTAGTCGGCGAACTTCGGGTTGCACCATTTGGCGGGCTGGGGTGTCCGCAGCTCCTCCCCCCGGGGACCGTAGGGGCAGGAATAGCTCAGGAAATCACAGTGGTCCGGGGCGGTGGGATCGAAGATCCGGCAGCCGCTGGGGCCCGCGCTCGCGGTATAGCAGGCGTCGGTCGCCACGCCCGGCGTGGGCTGGGCGGGCCGGCAGTTCGGGTCCTTGATGCAGTACGACTGTCCGTCCGGTCTCCGGCAGAAGGTGATGGAATGCGCGCCCGCGCGGTCGCAAGCCTTCACGTAGACGGCGGAGCACTGACCCGGGCTGAGCTCGTCGACGGAGTTGAACGGGGGAACGTTCGTGTTTCTGCACCGCGTCTGGAGGACTCCGGCGACCGCCGCCTGCCCGGCCGGTGTGGTGAGGTCCAGGAGGGTACCCCCCTGAATCACCCAGCGGGGGAGGAACTGCGGACAGGTGGTCCGCTGATCGCGACGAGTTGCTCCATGGTCATCACCCGGTTGTTGTCCACGGCGCCGCCGCACGTGTTGATCATCTGATCCATGATGGTGATCCCGAGGCAGGTGCCATCGTTCTGCGGATAGGGCGGCTGGCCGTTGATCGGAGTCTGCGGGGTGACGGGAGACGTCGCTTCGCAATACTCAGGGTTCTTCGCCTTGAGGGTGATGCCCCCTTGGCACACGAACTGGCGGAAGCTCGCCAGCGAAGGGTCCTTCTGGCAATACCGCTCACAACGCGCCCGCGACGCCGCAGGTTGGTCGAACGTCGTTTCGCCGAAGACGATGGTGGTGCCGAAGGAACATTCGCCGGTCTGGCAGTTGTAGGAACAGCCGCAATCGGTGGACGTCGAGCCCAGCCATTCCTCACAGAGCTCCGGATTGACGACCTCCACGTTCACCCTCTGGTTGTTCTTCGTGGAGCACCACTCCTGGCAGCGGGCGGCGGACATGAATTCCTCCGTCGTAGCGGCCACGGGACCGGTCATCACGCAGGAGCCCGTCTGTCCGGGCCACGTACAGTAGAACCTGCAGGTCGGCGCCTCATCCGCTCCCCAGGCGGCGAAGCTCATCAAGATCAGCACCATGAACAGGAAAAGACCTCGAATCCTCATGCTCAAGTACCCTCCTCCGTTGTTTTGAAGACGTCCGGGTATGGCTGCCCGGACGGAAAAGCGATGCAGAATAGCCGGCATGAAACTCCTTCTCCTCCCCGTGGCCGTCCTTCTCCTTTCGGCCTCCCTCCAGGCCCAGCCACCGGCCCGGCCCCGTATCGTCGTCCTCGGCATCGCCCAGGACGGCGGCATGCCGCAGACGGGCTGCAACTGCTCCAACTGCTCGCTGGCCCGCAAGGACCCGTCCCGCGCCCGGCACGTGGCGAGCCTCGCGATCGTCGTCCCCCAAAAAGCGCCCAAGACCGACCACGTCTACCTCGTGGACGCCACCCCCGATCTGCCGGCGCAGATCGCCAAGATCCACACCTTCCGCGCCCATCCCGAAGGCAAGGTGGACCGCGCGCCCGTGGACGGCGTGCTCCTCACCCACGCCCACATGGGCCACTACCTGGGCCTCGCCCACTTCGGCTTCGAGAGCCTGAACACCAGGGACCTCCCCGTCTGGGCCTCGCCGCGCATGGCCGAATACCTCCGCACCAACGGCCCCTGGAGCCAACTCGTGCACCTGAACAACATCGCCCTGCACGAATTCGAGCCCGGCAAGCCCTTCGACCTGGAAGAGGGGGTCTCCGTGAAGCCCATCCCCGTGCCCCACCGGGATCTGTGCGGCACCTTTCTGTCAGATTACTCTTCGAGGACGGAGGCCCGGACGTCCCGGCTACCCGACCTCGCCCGCGTCGATCGGGGAACATCTCAGGCGGCGACGCATGGACTTGGGGCTCCGGCAGGAGGACGCGGCCCGGGCGCTCGGGGTGAAGACCGGAACGCTGAGATTCTGGGAACTGGGTTTGAACCGCGTCTCGGTCAAACACCTCCCAGCCATCGTCCAGTTCCTCGGCTACGACCCGGTACCGGATGTCACGTCGCTACCGGAGCGTATCCGAGCGGCACGACTGCGGCTCGGCATCTCACAGAAGGAGCTTGCGCGCCGTTTCAGGATGGACCCGAAGACGGTCCGACAGTGGGAAGCCGGACAGGTACGCCGCAGGACGAGGAGGGTTCAAGCTCTCTTCGAGGAGTTTGCAAGCGACTCAAGCAGAGCGGAAACCGAGAAGAGCTTCAGGTAGCTTTCGAAACAAACCACGACGGGAGGACCGCCCAATGAGACTTCTACACCTGCTATCTCTCCTGCTTATCCTTGGTGTGTCTCTCGGGATGAGTCCTCCCGCCTCCCCAGGTCCTCGGATCGTCGTTCTGGGCACCGTTCAGGACGGAGGCATGCCGCAGACGGGATGCAACTGTTCCTACTGCTCGGCGGCACGGAAGAACCCGGCCCTTGCCCGACACGTGGCAAGCCTCGCAATCCACATCCCGAAGACCGGCCGCGTCTACCTCGTAGATGCCACGCCGGACATCGCGGCACAGGTCGAGGAGATCCACACATTCCTGCAGCACCCGGAAGGGAAGACCGACCGGGCGCCCGTGGACGGGGTGCTTCTCACTCACGCCCACATAGGCCACTACCTTGGCCTCGCTCACTTCGGCTTCGAGAGCCTGAATACGAAGGACATCCCTGTCTGGGTCTCGCCCCGTATGGCCGAGTATTTGAAGACAAACGGCCCATGGAGCCAACTCGTCCGGTTCGGGAACATCGTCTTACGTGAGTTTCAGCCCGGCACTCGCTTCGACCTTGAAGGTGGGATCTCTGTCACTCCGATCCAAGTTCCTCACCGCGACGAGTTCTCCGACACGATGGCCTTCGTGATCCGAGGGCCGAAGAAAAGCCTCCTCTACGTGCCCGACACGGACTCCTGGCGCCTGTGGTCCAGATCCCTTCCTACCGTTCTGGAGGAGGAGAAGGTGGATATCGCCCTCTTGGACGCCACCTTCTACTCTCCGGATGAACTGCCGGATCGGGATGTCTCAAAGATCAAGCATCCGCTCATCACCCAATCCATGGACCTCCTGGAACCCTTGGTCAAGACGGGCAAGCTCCGCGTGTACTTCACCCATATGAACCACTCAAATCCGGCGCTCGAAAAGGACGGGACTGCACAGAAGGCGAT
>CAXTNS010000021.1:13866-24409 GCA_964245465.1 uncultured Thermoanaerobaculia bacterium | reverse complement strand
GGGGGCGGGTGATCCCCCGCGATTTCGTCGGCCGCTTCCTGGAGCGGCTCTCCGCCGGCAAGCTCGACCGCGAGCGGGCCGCCGAATTGTGCCGGGCCAACGAGAGCCCGGCGGCGCGGGTCTTGTCCGCCAGCCGGGCCAGACGCGGCGCGAGATCCGGATCGTCCGCCGCGAGGGACGGCAGGAGACGGTGGCGTACGCGGTTGCGGGGTACGTACAGATCGCGGTTCGTGGGATCGTCCACCGGCTCCAAACCGGCTGTGGCCACGGCAGCCATGAGTGCCGAGCGCGGGACGCCGAGAAGGGGGCGCACAATCCGGCAGTGGACCGGACGGATACCGGCCAGCCCTTCGAGGCCGCTGCCGAAGAGGAGGCGCAGCAGCACGGTCTCGGCCTGGTCGTCGCGGTGGTGGGCGGTGGCGATCCAGCGGGCGCCGAGATCTCTGCGGACCCGCTCCAGGAATTCATAGCGGGCGCGCCGGCCGGCGGCCTCGGGGCTGTCGGCTGAGCTTTTCCCACGCTGTTCGGCGCGTTCCGTAATGAACGGCACGCCCAGCCGCGCGGCGATCCGGGCCGCCTCGCGGGCTCTCATCGCGGAGCCGGAATCCATGGCATGATCGAGATGGGCCGCGGCGAGGCGGATTCCTGGGAGGCGAGACATCCCCAGAAGCAGGGCCGTGGAGTCGGGTCCTCCCGAGAAGGCCACGACGACGGCATCGCCGGGATCGAGAGGCGCCTCCTTCGAGAAGAAGGCCTCGAGCTCGCCTTGGATGTCCATAGAGATGCAGATGGTGGCGGTGACGGGACTCGAACCCATGACCTAGCGGTTATGAGCCGCTCGCTCTAACCAACTGAGCTACACCGCCGGGATAAGACAGATAGGAGGAAGGGCATGGCCCTTCAACGCGGGCGGATTATACCTGAGATGCACCGGAAGACCAGAGGCATGAAGAGCGTGGCGCCTAGGCCAGAACGGCAGGAGCCGTTCTGGCCATTTCCCAGGACCGGCCGGACCGACAATCCAATTTAACGCATGACTTCCTGACAGCTACGAAATTGACCGAAGAATTCCTGCATCGAGGTCGACAGCGCCGGCTCGTTCAGACGGTAAATCACGTTCTGACCCTGGCGCTGGTCGACGACCAGCTCTGCGTCCTTCAGGACCGAGAGATTACGCGAGATCGTGGGCTGCGAGAGCTTGAAATTACCGACGATCTCACCGACCGTGCGCTGACGCCCCTCGAGCAACCGGAGGATCTCCTGCCGGGTACCGTCCGAAAGAGCCTTGAACACCTTGGTCAGATGCCGTTCCTCTCGCCGGAAATCGTTGGTGCTGCGGTCTAGGTTGGCCATGGCCGTCTTTTCTCCTTAGGAGCGGGGTTCAAGATTCTGCTCCGTCTTTCAATATGTCCATTGTAGAGCAGGAAGACTTGATAACCACTTGATACTGCGCGATCTTGAACGCACACAATGCCCATTTTGTGAGCAGACAGGTGCAAACTTCTCTATAACCAAAAAGTTGCGCGTGCTGCATAGGGAATTTTCAGGGTAGCTTCAGGCGGGAAAAACGGGACAGGGCTCTGAAAAGAGCCCTGTTTTCAGTGCAAAGAGATGTTGGGATTCCTTCCGAAGGGAGTTAACTGCGGGACTTGGCGTACCGCTCGTTCACTTCCTGCCAGTTGATGGTGTTCCACCAAGCGGCGAGATAGTCGGGGCGGCGGTTCTGGTAGCGCAGGTAGTAGGCGTGCTCCCAGACGTCCACGCCCAGGATGGGGGTCTTCCCTTCCATGAGCGGGCTGTCCTGGTTGGGCCGGGCGATGACGTCCAGCTTGCCGCCGTCAGATACGAGCCAACCCCAGCCGGAGCCGAACTGGTTGGTCGCGGCGTTGGTCAGCTTCTCCTTGAACGCCTGGAAGCTGCCGAAATCTCGGGAGATGGCCTCGGCGATGTCACCCGAGCTCTCGCCGCCGCCGCCCGGGCCCATGATCTCCCAGAACAGCGAATGGTTGTGGTGGCCGCCGCCGTGGTTGCGCACGGCCCCGCGGATAGACTCGGGGACCTCGTTGATGCCGCGCAGCAGGTCTTCCAGGCTCTTGCCCTGGGAACCGGCGTCCTTGTCGAGGGCCTCGTTCAGCTTGGCCACGTAGGTGGCGTGGTGTTTGTCGTGGTGGAGCTGCATGGTCTGCGCGTCGATGTGGGGCTCGAGCGCGTCAAAGGCATAAGGCAACGGGGGCAACTCGTGCTTGGGCATGGTGCATCTCCTCCTGTTCAGATCCCTTGCAGGTGGTGGGGCCGGGATGCGGTGGGGCTGCTCTCGCGCTCCCGCTCTCGCCTCTGCATTCTGGCAGAAGGTGCGGGAAACACGAAAGCCCCCGCGGAGGGGGCTTCAGGACTGGAGAGGCGAGAGCTAGGATTGTAAGGGCTATGTGGCGGCCCTGGATGGCAGGGCGCCACGCGGGGGCGCCCCTACCGCAGCTTCTCTTCGACGAACTCGACGTGCTTGCGGACCTTGGGGTCGTACTTCTTCAGCCTCAGCTTCTCGGTAGAGAGCTTCTTGTTCTTGTCCGTCGTGTAGAAGTAGCCGGTACCGGCGGACGAAACCAACTTGATCTTATCGCGCATCTCAGGTCTCTCTTCTTTGAAGTGAGTGGCGGGGCCGACGGGGCTCGAACCCGCGACCTCCGGCGTGACAGGCCGGCGTTCTAACCAACTGAACTACAGCCCCGCAAAGAACTGTTGACTGCAACTGTTTTGCTGCTTCCTGGACGACTCCCACTCTTTGGTGGGAGGTGAGGGATTTGAACCCGCGACCCCCTGCGTGTAAGGCAGGTGCTCTAACCGCTGAGCTAACCTCCCTCGCCCAAGGAGCGCAAATGTTACGGAAGGAGGTGCGGGTTGTCAACAGTCAGTGCGCTACGTAGCCCAGCTCGTTGAGCTCCTTCTTGAGGTCGTCGGACAGGTCCTGCTGGCCCCCACGCTTCCGGATCCCGGCGAAGCGGTTGCGGATCAGCTTGGAAAGCTCGGCCACCCGGGCGCCCTGGGCGGCAGCCAGGTTCGCCGTCTCTCCTGGATCCCTCTCGAGGTCGTATAGCTCCGCGCGGCCGATGGGGTAGTGGCCCGGCGGCGCGTCGGGGATGCAGACGGGGGAGACGCCGTCCGGGTTCTGGATCAGCTTCCAACGGCCCTGGACGACGGTGCGGATCCTTGTCGAGCCGTATTCGGAGAACGCCGGCTTGCCCGCGCCGCCCGCGCCGCCGGTAATCGAGCGCTCCAGGTAGGGTACGAGAGACCGGCCGTGCTGCTCTGGGGGCTTCGCGATCCCCAGCAGGTCGAGCAGCGTGGGGAGGACGTCGATCAGCTCCACTGTCTGCGGCACCCGGGCTCCGGGGGGAAGCAGCCCAGGGGCGGAGAAGCCCAGAGGCACGTGCAGGGCCGTCTGGTAGACCGAGCAGGAGTGGTAGAGGTACCTGTTGTGCTGGTACAGCTCCTCGCCGTGGTCGGCGGCGAAGAGCACGACGGTCCGGTCGAGCCGCCCGGCTGCCTTCAGGCCGTCGAGGAGCGAGCCGCTCGACCGGTCGCTGCCCATGACGGCCGCGTCGTAGAGGGCGCCGAGATGCTGGACGTCGCGGGCCGTCAGCGGAATGGGCTTCATCATCACCGGGTCAAGCTGCCACTTCTTGGGGCCGAGCGTGCCCGTGTAGCCGGGATCGATCTCCTGGGCGAGATCGCCGCCGTTGTAGTAAGGCGGATGGGGGCCGAACAGGTGGACCCACAGGAAGAACGGGCGCTGGCCGTCCACGCCTTGAGCCCATTCGACGGCGCGCCGGACGCTCTTGCCATCCTGCCCGCCGGCGCAGGCGAAGGCGTCCCATCCCTTGTGGTTCGCGTGGCACATGTTGGAGAGGAACGCGCCCGTCTGGTAGCCGGCGCCGTGGAGCAACTTGGGCAGGGTCGGCAGGCTGTCGGGGAAGCCGTAGCCGTTCTCGACCACGCCATGGCCGCTTGGGTAGAGCCCGGTGAGAAGAGAAGCGAGCGACGGCCACGTCGAGGCCCGCTGGGAGAGGGCCTGCTCGAAGACGACGCCCGAGGCGAGTTGCGCGTCGATCCGGGGGCTGTTGTCCCGCGCCGTGTAGCCGTAAGCGCCGAGCCGGTCCGCCCGCAGGGTGTCCACCGTCAGCAGGACGACGTTCCAGCCCTTGGCCTCCCCCGCGAGCCGGCGGCGCTCCGGCGTCTGCTCCTGCGCTTGGGGTGCACGTTCGCACGCGGCGAGGGCGAACAGGAGGAGGATAGGGATGAGGCGTCGCATGGCGGTTCCGGAGGGCGGATTTTAGCCTGGATCGAGCGCCAGGGACCGCCGTCATCCCTGCCAGTCTGACTAACCAAAGGGAGATTATTGGTGCTCCACGGTCCACAAAGCACTGCGGTAGTTGTCGTGGATGTCGCGGTCCTTGGTCACCAGCGGCGCTTCTCGCAAGGTGGCTTGGCTGACGATGAGCCGGTCGAAGGGATCGCGGGTCCAGCTCAGATCGAACGCACGCCGCGCAACCTCGGGAAACGGCAGGTCGCAGACCTTCAGGCCGAGGTCTCGGCCGAGGATCTCGAGCACCTGCTCGACAGGATCGGTAAACCGGCCGATCTCGATGAGGTACTGCAACTCGACGAGCGCCATCGGCGAAATCAGCAATTCGCTCTCGTTGAGTGCCTTCCGGGCCGCGGCGGGAATTCGCTCGGTCTGACCGGCATAGAGCCACGCCATGACATGGGTGTCGAGGTAGATCAAGGACGCCATTCCTGTGACCAGTCCATGTGGACGATTTCTTCCGGGTTACCAATCAGGCAGTCACGCCGCTTCAAGTTGGCGAGCTTGTCAAGCGGCGGCTCGGGGGCGATGCGCAGCTTCCTCCCCTTGCGCTCGATCTCCAGCGGCACGCCGGTGTCGAGCACCTGGTCCAGAAGCTGATAGATATTCTGGCGCAGCTCGGATACGGTCATGACAAGAACCTCCTCATGAGCTTCTCCAAGCTAACGTAGAAGCGTACGACTGTCAAAGGGAGGGTCGTACGATGTGCTGGGACTCGGCACGCTCTTGACTGACACGGGAGGGGGCGCTATCCTCCCCGACTCGCGGTTGACCCGTCGGGGCGTAGCTCAGCTTGGTAGAGCGCACGGTTCGGGACCGTGAGGCCGGAGGTTCAAATCCTCTCGCCCCGACCATTTCCCAATCCCAGATCCCATAGGTCCCTGATAATGAGCATCTGTTTTCCGGTGGCGACCGCCGCTCGGAGACCGGTGTATTCCGGAGGAGATCGACGATGACCGGATGGAGACCCGTTGGAGTCTGTCTCGCCGCCCTGCTGGTCCTGGCAGGCGCCGTCCAGGCTGCGGAGCCCTTGCGCGATCAGGTACGGGCGTACCGCGTGGCCCACGAGAAGGAGATCGTGCGGGAGCTTTCGGGCCTTCTGGCCCTGCCCAACGTGGCGACCCCGGCGGCCATCGCAGACATCGAGCGCAACGCCGACCACCTGACGGGGATGCTGGAGAAGCGGGGTTTCAAGATGCAGAGGCTGTCGGCGGGAGAGGGCACGCCGCCCGCGGTCTATGGCGACCTGCGGGTCCCCGGAGCCAAGCGGACGCTGATGTTCTACGCCCACTTCGACGGCCAGCCGGTGGACCAGAAGGGCTGGGTCTCCGATCCGTTCAAGCCCGTGCTGCGCACCGGTCCGCTGGGCGACGGGGTCAAGGACGTGGACCTCGCGTCCGTCTCCGGATCCATCAATCCCGAGTGGCGCATCTTCGCCCGCTCGGCGAGCGACGACAAGTCGCCCATCGTTGCCATCCTGGCGGCGCTCGACGCCCTGCGCGCGGCGGGCCGGCAGCCTACGGTCAACGTCAAGCTCTTCCTGGAAGGGGAGGAGGAGCAGGGCTCGCCGCACCTGGCGGAGATCCTCCGCAAGCACGCCGGGCTGCTCACGGCCGACGCCTGGATCCTCTGCGACGGGCCGGTCCATCCGACTCGCAAGATGCAGATCTTCTACGGCGCCCGCGGGGTGACGGGGCTGGACCTCACGGTCTATGGGCCGGTGCGCCCTCTTCACAGCGGCCACTACGGCAACTGGGCGCCCAACCCGGCGGTGACGCTGGCCCATCTCGTGGCGAGCCTGCGAGACGAGGAGGGACGCATCCTGATCCCCGGTTTCTATGACGACGTCCGGCCGCTCAACGAAGCGGAGAAGCGGGCCGTGGCCGCCATGCCACCGGTGGAGGAGGGGCTGGAGGACGAGCTTGGCCTGGGGCGGACCGAGGGGAACGGCGCTCGCCTCCAGGACCGGCTGATGGACCCGGCCCTCAACGTGCGCGGCCTGCGCTCAGCCGAGGTCGGGGACGCGGCCGCCAACGCCATCCCCACGGAAGCCCAGGTGTCGATCGACTTTCGCCTGGTGCCGGACCAGACGCCCCAGAAGGTCAAGGAGCGTGTCGAAGCCTTCCTCCGCGCTAAGGGGTGGCACTTGGTGGCAGAGGCGCCGGACCAGGAGACGCGGCAGGCCCATCCCAGGATCGCCCGCATTCGGTGGTCGCTCGACTATCCCGCGGCCCGTACGGACATGAGCCTGCCGGCCTCGCGGGCCGTGGTGAAGGCTGTCGAGAAGGCCGTGGGCGGGCCGGTCGTGATCGTTCCCATGCTGGGTGGCAGCGTGCCCATGTACCTGTTCACTGAGACCCTCAAGGCACCCGTGATCGGCGTGCCCATGGTCAACCACGACAACAACCAGCACGGGATCAACGAGAACCTGCGGTTGCAGAACCTGTGGGATGGGATCGAGGTGTACGCGGCGCTGATGGCGGAGATGACCTGGTAGGGCAGTCAAGGACAACAAGGACAGCAAGGACGCGGTGGATGACGCGTTGCCTGTCCTTGAGGTCCTTGGTGTCCTTTCCCTCCTCCTCGCTCTTAATTCCCCAACGCGAAGTTGAACGTCACCACCACCGAGTCCATCTCCATGGCGGTGGTCACCGACGTGCCGGGTACGGGGCCCGTGGGACCCACGAACGGGCCGGTGATCTCGTTCTCGTTGACGTGGTAGAAGGCCACATCCAGGTTCATGTTCTCGGTCGCCTGGAGGCCCAGGCCGAGGCAGTAGCGGTCCTCGAAGATGGCGGGCGTTGCGACCGTGAAGAAGGCGCGCTCATCCGGGATCGGGTTGTCGCCCTTGTTGTAGCCGCCGCGCAGAGCGAGCTTGGGGGCCACGCGGTACTGGACGCCGAGCATGATCACGTTGACGTCCTCGAAGCCCAGGACGTCCTTGAAGCCCTCGGTGTCCTCATAATTGATGTACTTGCCGTCGAGCGCGACCGCCAGCCGGTCGTTGGGCGTCCAGCCAAGGCCTACGATGGCGACGGCCGGCATGTTGAGCTGGAGCTTGATGGTGCGCGCCGTGCCGAAGTTGGCCAGGCTCGGGTTGGCGTGGGCGGAGTTCCACTCGAAGTCCTCGAACTCCATCTCCGTGTTGTAGGAGGCTCCGAGGGCCAGCGTGGGGGTGATCCGGTAGAGGAGGCCGAGGCCGAGGCCGGTGCCCCAGGCGCTGTCGGTGTTGACGCTGGGGAAGAAGCAGGGGCCCTGCGGGCCGGAGCAGTCGGGGGCGGCGAAGCCCGCGGGGTTGGCCGTCAGCGCGGCGCGGGCCACGTTGAGCGACACGCCGAAGGAGAAGCGGTCCGAGAGCTGCCAGGCCAGCGCGTTGGGCACCTTCAGGAGCTGGTAGTTGGAGTAGACGCGGCCGAAGCCTTGGGGCTGCGGGGCGAGCAGCGGGTTCGTGGAGTCCTGAGGGTAGTCGGCGCCGAAGCCGGCGAGGCCCAGGAAGCCCACGCCGTAGCCGAAGCGCGAGCCCTTCTTGTGGTGCGTGAAGCCGAAGGCCGGGATCAGGGCCGTGTCGCCCGCCTCGTCGGTGGTGCCGCTGAACGTGCCGACCGGGGTCGCGACCGAGCTGGAAACGGAGTTGCCGGCCTCGTTGTACTCGGCGCTGAAGGCGAAGCGGCTGCCATCCATCTGCGCCATAAGCGCCGGGTTGAGCAGCAGGCCGCCGAGGGTGTCGATGGGCAGCGCGACGCCGGCGCCGCCCATGGAGCTGTTGACGGCGCCGACGCCGTGGAGGGTGTGGCCGTTGCCGGCCCAGGCGGCTGGGGCTGCAAGGGCGGCGAGGGCGAGGGACAGAGCAAATCCTTTGCGATCCATACGATCTCCCTGAGGAACGACGTGAAACGTGGACGTGCTCGGGGCAACCCGGGTATGCCGAGGGCAGATCTCGGGCCACAGCCCTTACGCGTCTGAAGTGAAGCCGAAATTAGTTGAACCAATTCTATAACTCAATCGGTACAGATTTGCAACCGGAGATCCTTTCGGAGGGCATCAGGACCGGGCGCGGCTTGCGGCTGGAGGGCGAATTCCCTATCCTACGCGCACGCTTCGTTTGAATGCGCCAGAACGCACTGGGACCTTCCGCCGTGCCGTCTCACGGTGCGGGGAAGCTCCCCATTCAAGGACCCGTTCAAGGAGAAACCGCGGGATATGGACGCAGAGCGCGAGGGACGCCACACGGAGAACGCCCTGGTCGGCTGGATCCTGGTCGTGGGGCTCACCCTGGTGGGGTACCTGCTGCTGGTGCTGGATGGCGTGGACAGCGGTCCGGCCTGGCCGCGCCACGTCTTCCTGGTGATCGGCGGCGCCGGAGTGATCGCCTACGGCCTCTGGGTGTTCCCCTACTTCCGGCGCCTGGAGCTGCAACTGCCGGGAGGCCGGGACCGTTGGACGAAGCTGGAAGCCGAGCTGATCGCGGCCTTCGAGCAGCTCGGGGCGGGCGACCTGGTGCGCTCGATCGAGCACACCAAAGACTTGCCGGAGCGGCTGGCGAAGATCTCGGAGGCGGCGAGCGGGTCCCTGTCGCAGCTCGCGCAGCAGATCCAGGACAGCTCGATCGAGGTGGCCTCGGCCGCCGATGCGGTCAACGAGATCGCCGCCGAGCTGGCCTCGGGCTCCTCCCAGCAGGCGGCCTCGGTGGTGGAGATCACGGCCGCTATGGAGGAGCTGGCGCGCACGGCTTCGATGATCGCCGAGAACGCCTCGCGCCAGGCGGAGCTCGCCTCCCAGGCCGAGGCGAGCGGCGAGGCCGGCTCGGCCTCCGTCAACGAGGCGGTGACCGGCGTCGAGGAGGTGCAGAAGCGGATCAGCGCCATTGCCAACCGCGCCGACGCCCTGGGCACCCGCTCCAAGGAGATCTACCGGGTGCTCGATCTGATCACGGAGATCGCCCAGGAGACGCACATCCTGTCGCTCAACGCGGCCATCGAGGCCGCCGCGGCCGGGGCGGACGGCCGGCGTTTCTCCGTGGTGGCGGAAGAGGTGAGGCACCTGGCGCAGCGCTCCCAGGAGTCGGTGGAGTCCGTGCGCAACCTGCTCGACGAGTTCTCCAGCTCGATCCGCGCCACCATCGTGGCCACCGAAGAGGGGAGCAAGGAGGCCTCACGGGTGCTGGAGCGCTCGCGGGCCGCGGCCGTGGCCATCGAGGACCTGCGCCGCGCCTCGGGCGACACGTCGCGGGTGGCCCGCCAGATCTCGCTCGCCACCCAGCAGCAGAACGCTGCTTCCGATGAGGTGGTCATGACGCTCCGCGAGGTGAGCCTGGTGGTGCAGCGCATGACTGGGGGCCTGAAGAACCTGTCCAGCACGGCCGACCGGCTGAACACGCTGGGCCTGGAGATCCAGCTCCTGGCCCAGTCCTTCCACCTCGACTCGCCGCGCTCCTTGAAGCACCTGGTCGAGAGCTGGGCTCGGAAGCTGGAGGGGCTGCCGGGGGTGGCCGAGAAGGAGGCTGTGCTCGAAGACCTGGTGCACACCGCACCCTTCGTGGAGCTGGGCTACCTGATGGCGCTCGACGGCAGCACGCTCGTGTTGAGCTTCAACCGGGACCTCCTGGATGAGCGGCAGCGCTCGCTCGCCGCCGAGGTGCGCAAGACGGATGTGCGCTCCCGTCCCTGGTTCAAAGCGGTCTCGCGGCACTGGCGCACGACGCTGATTCCGCCCTACGAGTCGATGCAGAACTCGGAGGCCTGCTTCACGGTCTGCACGCCCCTGCTCAGCGGGGACGGCTCCGTGACCGCCGTCCTGGGAATCGACATCAACGTGACCGGCTGGACGCGGATCTGAGCAATGGAAGCTGAACGCCTCACCCGGCGCGAGGGCACGCACCTGCTGGTGCGGGCGGGCGATTACGCCTGCGCCCTTCCCCTCGCCCAGGTGCGCCGGGTGGTGCGGTCGCTCATGGTCCATCCGCTGCCGGGCGCCGCGGGCGAGCTGGAAGGGCTCGCGGAGTTCGGCGGCGAGCCGCTGCCGGTGCTCAATCTGGCCCGCCTGGTCAACGCGCCGCAGGGCGCCAACCCTGCCTATCCGGTGACGGTGGTGGTGTGGGTGGGGCCGGCCGAAGCGCGGGAGATGATCGGCCTGTCGGCCGACGCGGTGGGGGTTTCGCGGGACGACGAGGGCATCGTCGCGCAA
>CAXTNS010000021.1:8608-13856 GCA_964245465.1 uncultured Thermoanaerobaculia bacterium | reverse complement strand
CGACGCGGCCCTGGAGGTGGTGCACGTGGCCGCGGGCTCCATCGTGGCCGGCGACGGCGGGTTTCTCCAGGGTGAGGCGCCGGTGGCGGGCGAGGTGGTGCGCGTGCTCAACCTCGAAGCCCTGGGGCGCGAGGCGTGAGCGTCCCGCAGGCGAGAGGCTTCCTGCTGCTGCGCCGCGCGGGCGGCCTGTGGGGGATCGCCAACTCCATGGTGGAAGGTCTGGCGGTGGAGGAGGGAGGATACAAGATCTCGGCGGGCGGGGAAGCGCTCTTCGCGGACGAGATCCTGGGAGTGGTGACGGACCTGCGGGTGCACCCGCCGGCCCCGGTGTTGCGGCGGTTCTGGTCCGAGGCGGTGACGGGCCTTGCGGTGTACGGCCGGGTGCCGGTGGTGATGGTGGACCCGCGGCAGCCGCCCTCGATCCTGAGGCTCGACGAGATCGACTGAGGAGATCGATTGGAAAGGGAAGGGATGAAGCACGCGACCGACTCGACCAACCATGCCCTGACCGGGCTGCTCATCCAGGGCGGCATCGCCCTCTCGGGGCTCGTGCTGCTCATGGTCGTCCAGGCGCAGGGAGGGGCTCACAACTGGCTCTTCGACGCCTTCCTGCTGGTGTCAGCCGCGGCCGTGGCCCTCTACATGCGGGTCGTCTACCGCTCCCAGCAGAGCCTGCGCGAGCGGGTGGAGTCCACGGAACAACGGCGCGAGGGAATCGAGCGGACCCTGGTCACGGCGCTCGACCGGCTGCGCGACGGCGACCTGGTGAACTGCTCGGATCAGGCGGGCTCGCTGCCGGGCCGGCTCGCTGTGTCCCTCTCGAACGCCACCAACGCCCTCGACGTGCTGGCCCAGCAGATCCAGGGCAGCTCGATCGAGGTGGCCTCGGCGGCCAACTCGGTCAACGAGATCGCCTCGGAGCTGGCCTCCGGCTCCTCCGAGCAGGCGGCTTCGGTGGTGGAGATCACGGCCGCCATGGAAGAGCTGGCCAGGACCGCTTCGCAGATCGCCGACAACGCGGCCTCCCAGGCCGACCTGGCGCATGCGGCCGAGGAGAGCGGCAACGCCGGCCAGGGGGCGGTGGAGGAGGCGGTCGACGGCATCGAGGAGGTCAAGAAGCGGATCAGCGGCATCGCCAGCCGCGCCGAGATCCTGGGCACGCGCTCGAAAGAGATCTACCGGGTGCTCGATCTGATCACGGAGATCGCCCAGGAGACCCACATCCTGTCGCTCAACGCCGCCATCGAGGCCGCCGCCGCGGGCGACCACGGGCGGCGTTTCTCCGTGGTCGCCGAGGAGGTCCGGCGCCTGGCCCAGCGCTCCCAGGAGTCCGTCGATTCGGTGCGCAACCTGCTCGACGAATTCGCCGGCTCGATCCGCGCCACGGTGGTGGCTACCGAGGAGGGGAGCACGGAGGCGGGCCGGGTGCTGGAGCGCGCCCGCTCGGCCGCCTCGGCCATCGAGGACCTGCGCGGCGCCTCCTCCGACACGGCGCGCGTGGCCCGCGAGATCTCGCTCGCCACCCAGCAGCAGAACGCGGCCTCTGATGAAGTGGTGCTCACGCTCAAGGAGGTCAGCCAGGTGGTGCAGCGCATGGCCGACGGCCTCAAGCACTTCACCGAGACGGCGGACCGGTTGAACCAACTGGGGCTGGTGATTCAGATGCTGGCCCAGTCCTTCCATCTCGATTCACCCCACTCGCTCAAGCACATGGCCGAGACTTGGTCGCGCGAGGTGCGGCGCCGGCTCGGCAACTGGGAATCGATCGAGCGGTTACTTGAAGACCTGGTCCACCGGCAGCCCTACGTCGAGTGCCTCTACTTCTTCGACGGCCGGCGCAACCAGACGGCCCTGGTGGTCAACCGCCAGATCCTGGGCGACCGGGAGGTGCCATCGGCCGTCCGCAACGGTGAGGGCTTCGCGGAGCGGCCATGGTACAAGGCGGCCGTCCGCGACGGGCACACCATCCTGACGCCACTCTTCGACTCGCTGCTCTCGGGCCAGCCCATCTTCACCGCCGCCTCGCCGGTCTACGAGAAGGGCGAGCTGGAAGGGGTGCTGGGGCTGGACGTCAACGTCGACAGTTGGACCAAGATCTGACCCCGGGGCGGCCTTGGACGCGGAGTTCGCCGATCTCATCCCCCTCTTCGTAGAGGAAGCCCGCGACCGTCTGGAGCGGCTGGCCACCTTCGTTCCCCATCTGGAGACCGACGCTCAGTCGGCGGTGGAGGTCAAGCGCGAGCTCCATACGCTCAAAGGTGCGGGCCGGATGATGCGGATCGGCGCCCTGGCCGAGCTGTGCCACGCCGCCGAGGAGGTGCTGCACGCGGCCAAGCCAGGCATGATCCCCCTGCTGACGCGGGTAGTGGACGAGCTCTCCTCGCTGGTCGAATCGGTCTCCCGAGGCTTGGAGCCGCCGGTGGACGAGGAGCTGGTGAAGCTGCTGCGCGTTTCGGCGGCTTCGGCGGACATCGACGCCCCCGCGCCGACGCCGGCCGTTCCTGATCCTCCTCCTGTCCCCGAGCCGGCATCGGTCCCCGAGCCAACGCCGGCGCCGGAGCCGGCTCCCGCACCCGCAGCGGCTCCAGCCCCTTCCAAGGCCGCCGCCCTTACCGCGAGCGGCGACGTGCGCGTGGACGCCCTGGCCCTAGACGCCGTGGCCGAGCGGGCCACCCAGGTGCGCATCATGGCGATCGCCGGCCGGCAGATCACCGACCGCATCTACGACCTTGCCCGCTTGGCCGAGGACGGCCTCCACGAGCCGCAGCCGACCCAGGTTCTGGCGGTGCTCGCCACCATGCTGCGACGGGTCGCCGTGGAGCTCGAAGGCGGCCAGCGCCGGATGATCCGCTCAGCGGAGGAGCAGCTCGAGAAGATGCTCGCCCTCCAGCTCCAGCCCATGCGGGGCTTCATGCTCTCCTTCGCCCGCCACGCCCGGGAGCTGGCCCGCTCGCTCGGGCGCGAGGTCGAGGTGGACCTGGAAGGCGAGGAGACCCGGCTCGACCGGCGGATCGCCCGCGAGTTGGAAGAGGCCCTGGTCCACCTGATCCGCAACGCCGTGGACCATGGCATCGAGCCGCCCGAGGTGCGCGAGGCCCGAGGCAAGCCGCGGGCCGGCCGCATCCGCATCAAGGCCTTGGCCGACGGCCCCAAGGTGCGCCTGGTGATCGAAGACGACGGCGGCGGCATCGACATCGAGCGGGTCCTCCAGCAGGCGGTCGACGTGGGCCTCGTGGACGCGGGCGTCGCCGCCGGCCTGGGCAAGAAGGAGGCCCTGCGGCTGCTCTTCGCGCCCGGGTTCTCGACCCGCAAGCAGGTCTCCGAGATCTCCGGGCGCGGCGTGGGGCTCGACGTGGTGGCCAACGCCGTGGCCCGCGTGGGTGGCGAGGTCTTCGTGGACACCGAGCCCCGCCGCGGCACCACGTTCACGGTGGACGTGCCGGTCGCCCGCCGGGGCGAATCCGTAATGCTGCTCAAGGTGGGGCAGCTCAAGATCGCGTTGCCCGCTTCGGTCGTCCGCCGGGCCACCCGCGTCGATCCGGGGAGCGTGGTGGAGCGCGACGGCCGCACGCTCGCCGCGCTGCCGGACCGGCTCGTCCCCTTCGTGCCGCTCTCGCGCATCTACGGCCAGGCCCCGGCCGACAGCCAGCTCCTCCTGGAGGGCGTCGTCTCCGGGCAGCCGCTGGCGCTGGCGGTGGACGACGTCGACGGAGAGCAGGAGGTGCTGGTGCGCCCCATCACCCGGCGGGCACCCACGGATCGGCTGCTCGAAGGCGTGGCCCTCCTCGCCTCGGGCGAGCCGGTGGGCGTGCTCTCGCCCTCCGTCCTCGCCCAGCGCGAGTACCTGCGGGCCCTGCCCACGGCCCGGCCCGTGGTGGCCGTGCGGCGGACCCGGGTGCTCCTGGTGGACGACTCGCTGGTGACCCGCGAGATGGAGCGGCGCCTGCTCGAAGATGCCGGCTTCGAGGTGGTGGCGGCGGGCGACGCCGAGGAGGCCCTGTCGCTCCTGGGCGAGGAGAGCTTCGACTGCGTGGTCACCGACATCGAGATGCCGCGCATGGACGGGTTCGAGCTGGCCGCCCAGCTCCGCGGCATGGAGCACTTCGCACAGCTTCCCATCATCGTCGTCTCCACCCGCGACCGGCCGGAGGACCGCCTGCGCGGCCTCAAGGTCGGCGCCGACGCCTATCTCACCAAGCAGAGCCTGGACGCGGGAGAGCTGGTGGACCTCGTCCGGCGGTTGAGTGGGAGCGGCCGGTGATGGAAAAGAGGCGGTCTTGATCCGCGTCCTGCTGGTGGACGACTCGCCCTCGGTGAGGGCGGTGCTGCGGCGCTTCTTCTCCCGCACGCGCGACATCAAGGTGGTCGGCGAGGCCGCGGATGGGGAGCAGGCCGTGCAGGCTGTGCTCGACCTCCAGCCGCAGGTCGTGGTGATGGACCTGCAGATGCCCGTGATGGACGGCTACGCGGCCACCGAGCGAATCATGGCCGTGCGCCCCACGCCCATCGTCGTCCTCTCCTCGCGGGCCAACCGCAACCAGATCCAGACCGCCTTCGAGGCCATGAAGCGGGGTGCCCTGGAGGTGTTGCCCAAGCCGGAGGATACGCCGAGCTGGCAGCAACTCGCTGAGAGCCTGCCCGAGACGGTGCGCACGGTGGCCGAGGCCCAGACCGCGCCTCGCCCGCGCCCCCGGACGGCCCGGTTACAGACTCCGCAGCCTCAACCGGCGACCCTGCCTGCCGCCCCGGCCGAGCTGCGCTGGGTGGCCATCGGCGCCTCCACGGGAGGACCGGCGGCCATCCGCGAGCTGCTGGAAGAGATTCCGGCCGACACGCCCGTAGGCATTCTGATCGTGCAGCACATCGCCTCCGGCTTCGAGCTGGGCTTCGCCGACTGGCTCAACAAGGAGCTTCCCCTCGACGTGCGACTCGCCCAGGGCGGCGAGAGGCTTCGGCGCGGCACCGTGCGCCTGGCTCCGGGCGGCGCCCACCTGCGGTTGGAGGAGGACGGCGTGCTGCGCCTCGACCCTGACACCCCGCCGCGGCGCGGGCACCGGCCTTCGGCCGACGAGATGTTCCTCTCCTGCGCCGCCCACTGTCCGAGGGAAGTGGCCGGCGTCCTGATGACCGGCATGGGATCGGACGGTGTCGAGGGCCTGCTCGCCCTGCGCCAGGCCGGCGGCGTCACCCTGGTGCAGGACGAGGCGAGCAGCGTTGTCTGGGGAATGCCGGGCAGCGTAGCAAAAGC
>CAXTNS010000021.1:7870-8598 GCA_964245465.1 uncultured Thermoanaerobaculia bacterium | reverse complement strand
GGAGAAGGGGGCGGCCGACGTGGCCCTGCCGCCGCGCGCCCTCGCCCACGCCCTGGCACGCCTGTGGAAGAAGAAGGAGGAGGAGCGTTGAACCGCCGCGTCCTGGTGGTGGACGACAGCGAGGTCACGCGGGCCATCCTCTCCCGCACCCTGCGCGGTGCCGGTTTCGAGGTCCTGGAGGCCCGCGACGGGGCCGAGGGCGCCATGGCCGCCCTGCGCGAGCAGCCGGCCGTGGTGGTGACCGACCTCGAAATGCCCACCATGGACGGTTTTCCCCTGCTGCGGCTGCTCAAGGCGGACCCCGCGAGCTCCCACATCCCGGTCCTGATCCTGACCAGTCATGGCGAAGCCGCCTCCCGCTACTGGAGCTTGCGCACGGGAGCGGACGCCTATCTCACCAAGGACTTCCATCCCGGGGACCTCGTCAAGCTCGTCGCCGGGCTGGTCGAGACCGCCGCCGCTTCGCCGCGTACCGCGCTGGTGGATGCCGCGGACCTCCAGGCTCTGGGACCGGTGGAGGTGCTGGCCCGGGTGGCGCGCCACCTCGACACCTCCCTGCTCCAGGCAACGATCCTCAACACCCTCCTCGAGCACGGCATGGCCGCCAACGACTTCCACGAGGCCGCCCGCGGCGCCCTCGAGACCCTGAGCCAGGTGGTGGACGCCCAGTTTCTGGCCGTGGGGGTCGCGGAGGCGGAGGGGGCCATGGTCCAGATCCTCCTCCAGGA
>CAXTNS010000021.1:3490-7860 GCA_964245465.1 uncultured Thermoanaerobaculia bacterium | reverse complement strand
CTCCAGGACCCGGTCCGGAAAACCGACGTCGAGGTCCTGGGCGACATGCTGGCCCGCACCCTCGGCCTCGGGCCGGACGTCACGGTCGAGACCCGCGTGAGCGGTGACTGCGATCCGGGAGACCTGCCCGTCGAGCTGGAGCGGACGGTCTGGCTGCCCCTGCCCGTGCGCGGCGCCGCGGGGACCCTGGCCTTCCTGCCCCGGGATCCCCACGAATTCGCCGCCTCGACTGGCGCCCTGGCAGGGGCCCTTACCAGCCACCTCGCCATGGTGCTCGACAACGCCCGGCTCTCCCAGCGGCTCCACGAGCTTTCGACCCTCGACGGCCTCACCCGCCAGCTCAACCACCGCGTGATCTACGACCGACTCACCGAAGAGCTAGAACGGGCGCGCCGCTACCGCCTCCCCTTGAGCGTGGTGCTCTGCGACTTCGATCACTTCAAGGAGATCAACGACACCCACGGCCACTTGGCTGGGGACGCCGTGCTGCGCGAGGGCGCGGCCGTGCTGCGCCGCTGCCTGCGGTCGACCGACCTCCTGGGCCGCTACGGTGGCGAGGAGTTCCTGGCCGTGCTGCCTCAGGTGGACCTCGCCGGAGCCTGCATGGCCGCCGAGCGGTTGCGCCTCGGGTTGGAGAAACACCCGGTGCGGCTCGCCGGCGGCGGCGAGGTGCGGATCACCGCCTGCTTCGGCGTCGCCTCCCGCGACGAGCTGGCCAACCTCGAAAGCGGTGACGTCCTGGTGTCGCTGGCGGACAGCCGCCTGTATGAAGCCAAAGCCGCCGGCCGGAACCTCGTGCGCCCATGAGCCACATGACCCCGTCGGGGGCCTCCCCCCCCGTGCAGCAGCTCGTCTCGATGATCCGGGAAGCCACGGGCAACGTCATCCCCGCGGCCCGTACCATCTTCCTGGAGGAGGTGGCGCAGCGCCGGGCCCACACCCGCGGTTATCCCGGGCTCGCTGAGTACGTGCGGGCACTTGCGAACCAGGAGATCGAGGGCGAGTGGGGCCACCTGATCTCGCTCGTCACCATCAAGGAGTCCTACTTCTTCCGGGCGCCTCAGCAGTTCGAGGTCATTCGCAAGCAGGTCCTGCCGGTCCTGGTGCGGGCCCGCTCCGGGGCACGCAGCCTGCGGATCTGGTCGGCCGCCTGCGCCCGGGGCGAAGAGCCGGCCACGCTCGCCATGCTGCTCCACGAGGAGCCGTCGCTCGCGGGGTGGGACTGGACCATCATCGCCACCGACCTCGACGAGGAGGCCCTGGCCGGCGCCCGCCTGGGTCTCTACGGTGAGCGCGCGGTCTCCCAGGTGCCGCCCGAGCTGCTCGAACGCTGGTTCACCCGCCGCGGCAAGCTCTACGAGCTCGATTCAGGCCTGCGCTCGCGCATCCAGTACCAGACGCTCAATCTCTCCCAGACACCTTTCGCCCTGCCGCTCACCGAGTGCGACCTCGTGCTTCTGAGGAACGTGCTGATCTACTTCCGCCGGCCCCTCCAGCGCCTGGTCGTCTCCCACATCGCGCGCCTCCTGGCTCCTGAGGGCTACCTCTTCCTGGGCGCCTCGGAGACGCTCTGGCAGATCCAGGACGAGCTGGAATCCGTTGATCTCGGCCCCTGCTTCGCCTACCGGCACCGGACGACGCCGAAGCCCGTGCCTTCGCCGCCTCCGCCGAGGAAGGCCTTTCCTCCTCGTCCTGCGCCGCCGACGCCGCAGATACCGCCGGCTCCGGAGCCCGTCCGCGAGCGGACTGTGCCGCCGCCGATCGCGCCACCCATTCCTGAACCTGTCATCGCGCAGCCTCTGGGCCTGCACGAGCGGCTGCTCGCGGCCGCCCGCGACCTCGCCGCGAACCGGATTGATGAAGCCGGCAAGGTCATCGGGCAGGTCCTGGCCGCTGATCCGTCCGAGCCCGGTGCCCACGCGCTGGAGGGCTTCCTCAACGACCTGCGCGGGAAGACGGAGGACGCCGTCTCCTCCTACCGTGCGGCCCTCTACCTCGATCCGGCCCTTTTTCAGGTGCGCGTCCTGCTGGCCGACTGCCTCTTGCGTCTCGGCCACCGCGACCGGGCCGAGCACCAGTTCCGGGAGGTGTTGACCCTCCTGGCGGGCGGGCGCGAGAGGGCTCTGATGCTCTTCGAAGATCTGCCGCTGCCGGACCGGGAACGGGCACGGCGGCGGTGCCGGCAGGTGCTCAAAGGGGGATAGCTGGGCAATCTGCTACATTGAGACCGTCATGGCCTCCGTCCGTCCCCCCGCCGTAGCCGGCCAGTTCTATCCCCGCAATCCCGACGAGTTGAAGTCGATGGTCGAGGGCTTCCTGCGTGATGCTCTTGCCCCCGCTGACACCGAAGGACCCGTCCCCAAGGCCATCATCGCGCCTCACGCGGGATACGTTTACTCCGGCCCCATCGCCGGCAGCGCCTTTCGCCGTCTCGCCTCCGCGGCGGGGACGATTCAGCGGGTGATCCTGATCGGACCGGCCCATTTCGTGCCGATCCGCGGCTTGGCCCTCCCCGGACACCCACGGTTCGCGACGCCCCTGGGGGAGTTGGCCATCCAGCCGGAGGGCGCTCAGGCTTCCCTTCGTCTGCCGCAGGTCCGGGTGATCCCCGAAGCCCATGCCCGCGAGCATTCCCTGGAGGTGGAGCTGCCGTTCCTCCAGGTCCTGTTGGGCGATTTCGATCTCCTGCCGCTGGTGGCGGGGGAGGCGAGCGGCGAGGAGGTGGCCGACGTGCTGGAGCGGCTCTGGGGCGGACCGGAGACGGTGATCGTCATCAGCTCCGACCTGTCGCACTACCTGCCCTACGAGGCGGCGCAACGGGCGGACCGCGCGACGGCGGACGAGATCCTCGCCTTGGGAGGTCCCCTCCAGTCCCGCCAGGCCTGCGGGGCCGTGCCAGTCAACGGCCTGCTCGAGGCGGCGCGCCGGCGCGGGCTCGTTCCGGAGCTGCTGGACCTTCGCAACTCGGCGGATACCGCGGGCGATCCCTCGCGAGTCGTAGGTTATGGAGCTTTCGCCTTCCATGAGCCGTCCTGATTCCTGGATTGATCCCTGGACTGGGGAGCGCGGTCGTCTGCTCCTGCGGCTGGCCCGCGAGAGCGTCACCGAAGCCCTTGGTCTGGGCTCGGCCGGCCGCTACGAGGAGCCCTGGCTGCGCGATCCGGGCGCCTGCTTCGTGACCCTCCGCCGACAGGGCGACCTGCGGGGCTGCGTAGGCACGGTCCGTGCCTACCGGCCTCTCTTCGAGGACGTTTGGAGCAACGCCCGGGCCTCCGCCTTCCGCGACACGCGGTTCCGTCCGGTCGAGCCTTGGGAGATGCCCGAGATTTCGGTTGAAATCTCTCTTCTCTCCACGCCCGAGCCCCTCGCCTGCTCCTCCGAGGAGGATGCGCTCCGAAGCCTGCGCCCTGGCGTGGACGGCGTCATCTTCGAGTACGAGGAGTACCGCAGCACTTTCTTGCCCCAGGTCTGGGAGCAGCTCCCCGATCCCCGCGATTTCCTCGACCAACTGAGGATCAAGGCCGGCCTGCGCCGCGACTTCTGGGCGCCCGAGGTCCGGCTCCAGCGCTACGGCGTGCTCAAGTGGGTGGAAGGGGAGTAGGGGCGGCCCCGCGTGGCCGCCCTCAGGCCTCGCGTGGCCGCCCTCCCCTCACTCCGCCCGTAAGGCCTCGATAGGGTCCAGCGCCGCCGCCCGTTGGGCCGGGAGCAGGCCGGAGAGGAGCCCGGTGCCCACGCTCACGGCGACCGCCACCACCACGAAGAGGACCGGCGTGTGCACGGGCAGGCCGGGGACGGCGAGGCGCAGAAGAGCGGCCATCCCCATGCCGGCCAGCACCCCGAGGATCCCCCCAGCCGTGGCCAGGGCCGCGGCTTCCACGAGGAACAGCACGTGGATCTGCCGGCGGGTGGCGCCGATGGCCCGCGCGAGCCCGATCTCGCCCGTCCGCTCGCCCACGGCGATCCACATCATGGTGAGGATGCCGATGGCTCCCACGAGTAGCGAGATCCCGGCGATGGCGCCCACGGACATCGTGATCACGTTCATCACGTTGTCGAACACCGAGAGCATGGCCGCCTGGGTGGTCACCGTGAAGTCCTCCTCGCCGCCGTGGCGCTCGGTGAGGACCCGCCGCACCTCCCGCTCGACCTGCGGGGCGAGGCCGGCATGGGCGTAGACGACGTCGATCTCGTTGAGCTCCGGGAGGTTGAAGATCCTGAGGGCGTTCGCGACCGGGATGTAGGCCGAATCGTCGATGTCGAAGCCCAGGAACTGCCCCTTGGGCGACATGACGCCGACCACCCGGAAGCGGGTGCCCGCGACGCGCACGAACTGGCCGCGACCCTGAAAGTTCGACTCCGACACCGACACT
>CAXTNS010000021.1:0-3480 GCA_964245465.1 uncultured Thermoanaerobaculia bacterium | reverse complement strand
CGAACTGGCCGAGAGCGTTCGCCTCGCCGAACAGCTCGCGCTTGAGCTTGGGACCCAGCACGGCGAGCTGGTAGCCGCGGTTGGGGTCCCCCGTCGGCCAGAAGCTCCCTTGGCGGACGTTGTACTTCCAGACCTTCGGAGCATCGGGGGTGACGCCGTAGATGAACACGCTGCGCGCCCGCCCATTGGCCTCTACACGGCCGCTGCCGAAAGCCAGGGGCATCACGACCTCCAGACCGGACATGCGCGAGAGGGCGAGCGCGTCGTCGACCGTCAGCTTGTGGGTGGTCCCGCCGAACGCTCCAGGGATGCCGGTCGTCTCCGACTTGCCCGGGTTGACCCCGATGATGTTGGTGCCGAACTGGGTGAACATGCCCACGAGGTAGCGCCGGGTCCCTTCGCCGATCGAGGTGAGCAGGATCACCGAGGCGATGCCGATGCCGATTCCCAGCATGGACAGGCCCGAGCGGAGCCGGTGGCTCAGGACGGAGCTCAGGGCCAGGCGGATCAGGTCGCGCATGGTGTCACCCCCCAGTCATCTCCCTGCGAGCGCCGCCACGGGGTCGAGCCGCGCCGCTCGCCGGGCGGGCAGCCAGCCGAAGAAAAGGCCCACACCCAGCGACAGGGCGAGGGCGGCGACCACCGCCCACACCGGCGGGGAGGCCGGCAGGGCGGGGAAGATCTTGACCAGGACGCGCACGGCCCCCCAGCCCACGGCGAGGCCCAGCAGGCCGCCGGCGGCCGAGAGGAGCGCCGACTCCGTCAGGAAGACGGCCAGCACCTGGCGGCGCCGGACCCCGAGGGCGCGCAACAGGCCCACCTCGCGCGTCCGCTCCGACACCGAGACCAGCATCACGTTCATGATGCCGATGCCGGCTACGGACAGCGAGATCGCGGCGATGGCCCCCAGGGCGAGCGTCAAGGCGGCCAGGATCTGCGAGAAGGTGGAGACCACGGCGTCCTGGGTCAGCACCGTCACGTCCTCCTCGCCGTGGCGCTCGGTCAGCAGGCGGACGACCTTCGACTTGGCCCGTTCGAGGTCGGCGCCACCCCGGACCTGGATCATGATGCGGAAGAGGGAGCGGCGGTCGAACATCCGCATGGCGGTCGCCACCGGGACGACGGCCGTCTCGTCGATGTCCGCCCCGAGCTGGACCCCGCGGGGTGCGAGCACGCCGATCACCCGCATCCGCCAGCCGCCGATGCGCACCACCTGACCGACCGGCTCCTCGCCGGGGAACAGCTCGCGGGCCACTTTGGTGCCCAGCACCACGACCGGCCGGCCGCGCCGCAGCTCCTCGGCCGGGATGAACTCGCCCCAGGCGAGCGCCAGCTTGCGCACCTCCAGGAGTTCCTGAGTCCCGCCCACGATGGCCACCTGCCGCCGCCGCGCCCCGTGCGCCACCGCCTCGGTGCCGATCACGAAGGGGGCCACCTGCTCGGCCTCGGGAATGGAGCGCTCGATGGCCCGAGAATCCTCCAGGGTGATGTCGTTCGCCGCCGCCGCAATCCCTGGGATACCGCTCGTCTCGGTCTTCCCCGGCACCACGATCAACAGGTTCGAGCCGATGCTCGCGAACTGATCGACCACGTAAAGCCGCGCCCCCTCGCCTAGAGCCGTCAGGGTGATCACGGCGGCGACTCCGATCGCCATACCGAGGAGCGAGAGCGCCGTGCGCAGCCGGTGGCCGGAGAGGGCCTGAAGGCAGAACCGGAGGAGGTCGGCGGCGGTCATGTAAGCTAAAGGGGTATGGATCTGAGCTTAGCCAAGAAGGTGCTTGAAGCCTTCGAACGGGAAGGCGTCCGGTACGTGGTTTGCGGTGCGGTCGCCATCAACATCCTGGGCCTTCCTCGCGCCACGGAGGACCTCGACGTCTTCATAGAGCCGGAACGAGAGAACATCGAACGGGTCAAGGCGGCTTTGCAATCCGTCTTCGCCGATCCCCTGATCGAAGAGATCTCGGCCGAGGATCTGTTGGGCGACTATCCCGCCGTTCAGTACGTTCCGCCCGAGGGGTCCTTTCACGTCGATATTTTGACGCGGCTGGGAGAGGCCTTCAGCTTTCAGGATCTCGAAGCCATTCGCGTCGAATTCGATGGTAAGCCCGTCTGGGTCACCTCTCCCAAGACTCTGTATCGCATGAAGAAGGATACCGTGCGGCCCAAGGATTGGGGTGACGCTGAGTTGGTCAAGCGCCGATTCCATCTGAAGGAGGAGTGATGCCCGTCCGGAAATTCCGCAATTTGCAGGATATGGAGGATTCCCTCTGGCGGGAGCCGGGGGACCCGCAGTTGGGGAAGGCGATCGACTCTGTCTGGAGGTTCGCGGCCCAGACCTGCCCCCTGCAGTTTCCTCCGGGCGTCTACAAGCACCGCTCCATCGAGGACGCTCAACGCCAACGCGATCTCTGGGAGGAGAAGAACTTCGAGGCTCTTTGGAAGCGGCGCGGGATCGATCCGGCGAGTCTTTCCTGATCACAGCTATTCACGCCCCCTCCACCGGCGCGAACAGGTCCGCGGTCCCCGTCACCTCTGATCCCGCGAGACGCCGGGCGACGCGGCCGTCCACCAGCACGATGACACGGCCGGCCCGGCGGGCTACGGAGGGGTCGTGGGTCACCACCACCAGGGTGATCCCCTCCTCGTTCATCCGGTCGAGCAGCTCCAGGATCTGGCGGCCGGAGGTGGTGTCCAGATTGCCAGTCGGCTCGTCAGCCAGCAGCACGCGCGGCCCCATCACCGTCGAACGCGCCAGGGCCACTCTTTGCCGCTCGCCGCCGGAGAGTTGGTCCGGCCGGTGATCCATGCGGTCCGAGAGGCCTACGGACGTCAAGGATGTCTCGACGCGGCGTCGGCGCTCGGCGCGCGAGAGCCCAGCGAAGACCATGGGCAGCTCCACGTTTTCCGCCGCCGTGAGCCGCGGGATCAGATGGAACGATTGAAAGACGAACCCGATCAGGTTGCGCCGCACGGCCGTCAGCTCCTCGTCGCTCAGAGTCCCCACCTCGCGGCCGTTCAGCCAGTATTCGCCCGCGTCCGGGCGATCGAGGCAGCCGAGGACGTTGAGCAGGGTCGACTTGCCCGAGCCGGAAGGCCCCATGATGGCCACGTGCTCGCCGGCCTGGATGTGCTCGGTGATGCCGTCCAGGGCGTGCACCGGCTGGCCGCCGAGCTGGTAGGTGCGGGAGATCCCTTCCAGGCGGATCACGGGGCGGAGCCTTGGCGGACAGTCTGTACCTTGGCGCCCGCCTTGATCTCCGGCTTGTCCAGGGAGACGACCAGCAGGTCGCCCGGCGCGGCCCCGGAGACCACTTCCGTCCAGTCCCAGTTCTTGAGGCCGATCTTCAGCCTGCGCTCGGCGAGCACGCCGTTCTCGGCCACCAGGATCCTCTCGCCCTCGATCAACGAAGCCGTTGGGATGCGGGGCACGTTCTCCTTGGTCTCGAGCAGGACCTCGACGTCCGCCGACGTTCCCGGAAG
>CAXTNS010000020.1:20958-24577 GCA_964245465.1 uncultured Thermoanaerobaculia bacterium | reverse complement strand
CGGTCGCGCCGGTCTCCACGCTCCCCGCGGAAGAAGTCACGGTCCCGGCCGCCCCGCCGCTCGTCGCCACCGCCCCGAGCCTCGCCGGCCGGAGCCATGGAGAGGGAGATCCGGCGCCGCGTGGTGTCCACTCCGAGCACCCGCACCTGGACCTCCTGGCCCTGCTGCACGGCCTCGCGGGAGTGGTTCAGGCGCCGTCCGGCTCCCATCTCGCTGATGTGGACCAGGCCTTCGAGGCCGGGCGCCAGCTCGACGAAGGCGCCGAACGACTCCATGCGCATGACGCGGCCGGTGGTCTCCGTGCCCTCGGGGAAGCGGCTGGCGGCGTCGTTCCAGGGGTCGCGCTCCAGCGAGCGGCGGGAGAGCGAGATGCGCTCGGGGCGCTTCTCGTCCTTGCCCTTCTCGATCTTGATGACCTGCACCTCGACCTCGTCGCCGACCTTGAAGACGTCCTGCGGGTGAGACGTGCGGCTGTGACCGATCTCGGAGACATGCAGCATGCCCTCAATGCCGCCAAGGTCGATGAAGGCACCGTAGGTGGTCAGCGAGGTGACCCGGCCCGTGAGAGTGGCGCCCACCTGGAGCTTCTCGCGCGTCTCGGCCGCCCTGGACTGCTGCTCCTCTTCAAGGAGCTGGCGGCGCGACAGCACGATGTTGGGGCCGCGTCCGCCGCGGTTGCCCTCTTCCAGCCGGTTGACCTTGAACTGCAGCTTCTGGCCCACGAACCGTTGCGGGTCCTCGACGTAGCGCAGGTCGAGCTGCGAGAGCGGGCAGAAAGCCCGCATGCCGTAGAGCTGCACCTCGGCGCCACCCTTGTTGAGGCCCGTCACGAAGCCCTCGACCGGCAGGCCGCTCTCGAAGGCCTGGCGGATCTCGGGCACCACCTCGGCTGCCCGCTTGCCCTTGCCGCCGGCCTTGCGCTTGAGCAGCAGGGCTCCGGACTCGGGGTCGGTGCCGGTGACGGTGGCTTCCAGGGTGTCGCCTTCCTTGACCGTGAGATTGCCTTCGGCGTCCTTCAGCTCGGCCGCGGCGATCCTGCCTTCGGACTTCCCGCCGAGGTCGACGAAGACCCACTCCTCTCCGATCGAGAGGATGCTGCCGCTCACCTTCTGGCCGGTGCCGGGGGCGTTCCGCTTCGCCGGAGTCTCCTGCTCGAACTCGGCTAGGATCTGGCCGAAGTCCTCTGTCTTCTCCGGAGCGCCGGCAGTGTCTTCCGCCGGGGCCTTCTCCGGAGCGGCGGCATCTTCCGCCTGCGCCGGAGCGCCGGAGTCCTCGGCCTGTGCCGGAGAGCCGGAGTCCTCCGCCTGCGCCACAGAGCCGGAGTCCTCTGTGTTCTCCAAAACCTCTGTCTTCTCCTGCGTGTCCTGATCGTTCATGTCGTCTCCACTCTTCTTCTTTGGGGTTCTTGCGGCCCGGGCGCCGTTCGCGGTCAGCGTGGGAGCACCGGCTACTACAGGCGGGCAACGCATGAAAGTATCATGCCGAGCATCTATTCAACGGATAGAGGGCTCCTGGAATTCCAGTCCGCGCCGGGGTAACGCGGGTGTAAAGGCCGCCCATTTCAGGCAGAATAGCAGGCCACTCTGAGCGTTCCACGGTGGGACGAGAGATGGGGAGCCCATGAACCCGCGTATTGTGCCATTTTTTCTTGCCAGTGTGGTCGCCTTTCATGCCCTGACCGCTCAGGAGGACGCCCGGCGCCCTCTTCCGGAGCCGGTCTCCCCTCAGATAGCGCCCAAAGAGGTCCACCTCTCGGACCTGCGCCAGCTCACCCGCGGCGGCGAGAACGCCGAGGCCTACTGGTCGCCCGGTGGCGAGGAGCTGACCCTCCAGTCCACACGGCCGCCTTACGCCTGCGACCAGATCCTGCGCCTGCGGGCCGACGGTTCGACCCCTGCGGGCAACGCTGCCCTGGTCTCGACCGGCAAGGGGCGCACCACGTGCTCCTATTTCACGGCCGACGGTAAGAGGGTCCTCTATTCCACGACCCACCTGGCCGGCCCGGACTGCCCGCCGGTTGCGGACCGCTCCCAGGGCTACGTCTGGGCCCTCTATCCGCAGTACGAGATCGTCAGCGTCCGGCCCGACGGCTCGGATCTCGTGCGCCTGACCGACAACGCGGCCTATGACGCCGAGACGACGGTCTGCTCCAAGGATGGCTCGCTCATCTTCACCTCCACCCGCGACGGCGACCTCGAGCTCTACCGCATGGACGCCAGCGGCAAGAACGTCCACCGGCTGACCAACACCCCGGGCTACGACGGCGGCGCCTTCTTCTCGCCCGACTGCTCGAAGATCGTCTGGCGCGCCTCCCGTCCCAAAGAGGGCACGGAGCTGGAGGACTACCGGCGCCTCCTGGGCCAGGACCTCGTGCGCCCCTCCAAGCTGGAGATCTGGGTGGCCAAGGCCGACGGCACCGAGGCCCGGCAGGTCACCCACCTCGATGCCGCCTCCTTCGCCCCGTCGTTCTTCCCTTCCGGCGACCGCATCATTTTCTCCTCCAACTACGGAGACCCCAAGGGGCGCGAGTTCGACCTCTGGGCCATCAACGTGGACGGCTCGGGCCTGGAGCGGATCACCTGGACGCCTGGGTTCGACGGTTTCCCCCTGTTCTCGCCGGACGGCACGCGCCTGGCCTTCTCTTCCAACCGCAACCAGGGCGCGCCCGGCGAGACCAACGTCTTCGTGGCCCGCTGGGTGGACCCCTCGGCCCCCACGGATCCTGCCGCGGCGAACCGCTTCCTCGCCGACGTGCGCTGGCTGGCCGACGACGCCCGCGAAGGGCGGGGCATCGGCACGGCCGGTCTGGAGGAGGCCTCGAAGTGGCTCGCCGCCCGCTTCCGGGAAATTGGGCTCGCGCCCGCGGGAGATGGCGGGACCTTCTTCCAGAGCTTCGAGGTGCCGGTGTCCGTGGAGGCCGGGCCAGGCACGGCGGTCGCCGTGGACGGCGCTCCCGTCGCCCGCGGCGACTTCCAGCCCGCGTCCTTCGCGGCCAACGGCGACGCCGACGCCGAGGTGGTGGCCGCGGGCTACGGCATCACGGCCCCGGAGCTGGGGATCGACGACTACAAAGGAGTGGAGGCGAAGGGCAGGATCGTCGTGGTCCGCCGGTTCACTCCCTCGAGTGAAGCGTTCTCGAAGAAGGAAGTGGAGCAGCGCTACAGCGACCTGCGCTACAAGGCCTGGAACGCCCGCGAGCACGGAGCCCTGGCGTTGATCGTCGTCGATTTCCCGGAGAGTACGCCGGAGGGCGCGCCGGGTGACGAGGCCCCCCTGCCCTCCCTGAGCGTCGACGTCGCCGGGACCTCCGCGGGCGACGCCGGCCTGCCCGTGGTGGTGCTGAAGCGGCCGTCCGGCGCGGCGCTCTTCAGCGGGAACCATCAAGTCCGTCTGACCCTGGACCTCAAGCACCTCACCAAGCCCGCCGCCAACGTGCTGGGCGTCCTGCGGGCCGGAGCGGCCGACCGGCTCCCCGGCGCCGTGCTGGTGGGCGCCCACTACGACCACCTGGGCCTGGGCGGCAGGTCTTCCCTGGAGGTGGGCGAGCACGCGCACGAGCCGCACAACGGCGCGGACGACAACGCCTCCGGCACCGCCGGCGTTCTGGAAGTGGCCCGCC
>CAXTNS010000020.1:11096-20948 GCA_964245465.1 uncultured Thermoanaerobaculia bacterium | reverse complement strand
TCCGGCGGGATGTCTACCTCGTGGCCTTCTCCGGCTAGGAGGCGGGCGTGCTCGGCTCCACCGCCTTCACCCGCCAGCCGCCGGCCGGGCTCAAGATGGCCGACCTCGACGTCATGCTCAACATGGACATGGTGGGACGGCTGCGGGGGAACGTCCTCAACGTGTTCGGCACCGATTCGGCGGAGGAGTGGAAGACTCTGGTGCCGGCCGCCTGCGAGAAGGGCCTGTTCCTCTGCACCCTGACGGGCGACGGCTACGGCCCCTCGGACCACAGCCCGTTCTACGCCGCGGGCGTGCCGGTGCTCCACTTCTTCACCGGTGTTCACGAGGACTACCACAAGCCCTCGGACGACGCGGACAAGATCAACGCCGCCGGGGGCGCCCCCGTGGCCGCCCTGGTGGCGGACTTCGCCCTCCAGGCCGCGCAGGCGCCCCAGCGGCTCACCTACAAGAGCGCGCCGGCCCCGTCCACCGGGGGCGACGCGCGCTCCTTCGGCGCCTCGCTCGGCACCGTGCCCGACTATGCCGGCGACGGCCGCCCGGGCGTGCTGCTGGCCAACGTGCGGCCCGGCAGCGGGGCCGAGAAGGCGGGGATGCAGCGAGGCGACCTCCTGGTGGAGCTCTCAGGCAAACCTATCCGTGACATTCACGATCTCATGTACGTGCTCCAGCGCTCCAAGCCGGGCGAGAAGACGACCGCCGTGGTGGAGAGGGACGGCAAGAAGGTCACCCTGGACGTCACCTTCGGGACGAGACCCCAGCAGTAGGCTGCGACTGCGAGATGTGAAGAGAGGAAGACCCATGAGGAAATCGATCGTTTTGATCGCCGCGCTGCTGCTGGCCACTTCGGCCGCCTCAGCCGCCGTTCCACCAGACGTCGTCGAGTACGCTCATAAATTCGAGCAGTTCCCGGGGACCAAGGGGCAGGAGAGTGAGAGCGAGCGGCTGGCGAAGCTGTTCGACCTCACCTGGGAGTACGTGATGCACAGCTCCCCGGAATTCGCCACCTACCTCGGCTACCCGGGCCTGAACGGCCGCTGGTCCGACTCCTCCTTCGAGTCCGTCGCCTTCGGACGCACCACCAATCGCAAGCTGCTGGAGGCCCTGCTCTCCGTTGACCGCACCAGGCTCACGCCGGCCGAGCAGGTCAACTACGACCTCGCCCGCCGCCGGACCGAGCAGCAGATCGAAGGTGACCGCTTCCCCGACGAGTACCTGGCGGTCAACCCCATGTACGGCATCCAGCAGTCCATCCCCCAGCTCCTCAGCATCATGCCCGCCGGCAGCGCCCAGGGCTACGAGGACGTCCTCTCTCGCCTGCGCGGGTTGCCCACGGTGATCGACCAGACCATCGCCCTGCTCGACAAGGGCCTGAAGGAAGGGATCACGCCGCCCCGCGTCACCCTGCGCGACGTCGCCGCCCAGGTGGGCAACCTCCTGGTGGACGACCCTATGAAGAGCCCCATGCTCCGGGCCTTCGGCAAGTTCCCGGACGCCGTTCCCGCCGCCGAGCAGGAGCGCCTCAGGGCCGAAGGCGTCCGCGCGTTCAACGAGCAGGTCACCCCGGCCTTCAAAAAGCTCCAGAGCTACCTCGCCAACACCTACGTGCCGGCCGCCCGCGAGTCGATCGCCATGAGCGACCTGCCGGACGGCAAGGCCTGGTACGCCTACAACGTCCGCAACCAGACGACGACCAGCTTGACGCCCGAGCAGATCCACCAGATCGGCCTCGCCGAGGTGGCGCGCATCCGCAAGCAGATGGACGAGCTGATCGCCTCGACCGGCTTCAAAGGCAGCTTCGAGGAGTTCCTCACCTTCCTGCGCACCGATCCGCGCTTTTTCTACGACAAGCCCGAGGATCTTCTGGCCGGCTACCGCGACATCGCAAAGCGCATCGATCCCGAGCTCATAAAGCTCTTCGGCAAGCTGCCGCGTCTGCCCTACGGGGTCATCCCCGTGCCCTCGTACTCCGAGAAGTCGCAGACCACGGCCTACTACGACGCCGGCTCCCTGGCCGCCGGTCGTCCGGGCTACTTCTACGCCAACACCTACGACCTGAAGTCGCGCCCGAAGTGGGAGATGGAGGCCCTCACCGCCCACGAGGCCGTGCCGGGGCACCACCTGCAGATCGCCCTCGCCCAGGAGCTTGAAGGGGTTCCCGAGTGGCGCAAGCACGACGACTACACGGCTTTCGCCGAGGGCTGGGGGCTGTACGCGGAGAGCCTGGGTCCCGAGATCGGCCTCTACAAGGACCCCTACTCCAAGTTCGGCCAGCTCACCTACGAGATGTGGCGGGCCATCCGCCTGGTGGTCGACACCGGCATGCACGCCAAGGGCTGGACGCGCCAGCAGGCGATCGATTATTTCAAGGCCAACGCCGGCAAGGCCGAGCACGACATCGTGGTCGAGGTGGACCGCTACATCGTCTGGCCCGGCCAGGCCCTGGCCTACAAGCTCGGCGAACTGAAGATCAAAGAGCTGCGCGCCTACGCCACCAAGGAGCTGGGGCCGAAGTTCGACGTCCGCGCCTTCCACGACCACGTCCTGGGCAACGGCGCCCTGCCGCTCGACCTGCTGGAGAAGAACGTGAAGGCGTGGGTGGCCGAAGAGAAAGGAAAGCAGGCAGGGCTATGAGGCCGGCCCTGCTACTGGCGGGGCTCCTGTTCGCCGTTATCCCCACGGGTACCGCTTCAGCCGCCGTCTCCCCGGACCTCGCCGAATCGTCTCGGCAGCTCGAAGGGTTTCCTGCCACCTGGGGGGAGGGGAGCGAGAGCGAGCGGCTGAAGAGGTTCTTCGACCTCTACTGGCTGACCCAGATGCGCCAGAGTCCCGAGTACGCCACCTACATCGGCTATCCGGGCTTCGACGACCGCCTGAGTGACCTCTCGCCCGAGACGCTCGAGCTCAATCGCCGCATCTCCCGCCAGGAGCTGGCGTCTCTCTCCTCGATCGACCGCTCGCGGCTCACGCCGGCCGAGCAGGTCCACTACGACCTGGCGCTCGAGCAGCTCCAAGGGGGGATCGAAGGAGAGCGGTTCCACCCGGAGTACCTGCAGGTCAGCCAGATGAACGGCATCCACCAGGGCAACGTCCTCCTCCTGGCGAGCATGCCCGACCGCACCGTCCAGGACTTCGAGAACCGGCTCGCCCGCCTGCGGGCCTTCCCCCGGGCGGTGGACCAGACCCTCGCCCTCCTCGACCAGGGGCTCAAGGCGGGGATCACACCGCCGCGAGTGACCCTGCGCGACGTGCCTGGGCAGGTGGCCAACCTGCTCACCGCCAGACCCCTGGACAGCCCCGTCCTGGAGACCTTCCGGGAGATCCCCGATCAGATCCCCGCCGCCGACCGGGAGCGGCTCCGGGGCGAGGCGGTGCGCGTCTTCGAAAGCCAGGTGGTTCCGGCCCTGAGGAAGCTCCGGGCCTATCTCGCGGACACCTACGGGCCCGGTGCCCGCGAATCGATCGCCATGAGCGACCTTCCCGATGGCCGGGCGCGGTACGCTCACCTCGTCCGCACCCTCACGACCACGAGCCTGACGCCCGACCAGATCCACCAGCTCGGCCTCTCCGAGGTCCGGCGCATCCGCAAGGAGATGGATGCGCTGATCGCCTCGACCGGCTTTGAGGGCAGCTTCGAGGACTTCTGCAACTTCCTGCGCACCGACCCGCGCTTTTTCTACGACAAGCCGGAGGACCTGATCGCCGGCTACCGCGACATCGCGAAGCGCATCGACCCGGAGCTCATAAAACTCTTCGGCCGTCTGCCGCGGCTCCCTTACGGCGTCATCGCCATGGGAGACTCGGCCGCGAAGTCGGCGCCCACGGCCTACTACGGCAACGGCTCCCTCGCCGCCGGCCGGCCGGGTTGGTTCATCGCCAACACCTACGACCTGAAGTCCCGGCCGAAGTGGGAGATGGAAGCCCTCACCCTGCACGAGGCCGTGCCGGGCCACCATCTCCAGTACGCCTTGGTCGAAGAGCTGGAAGACCTTCCCGAATGGCGCAAGTGGGACGTCTACCCGGCCTTCTCCGAGGGTTGGGGTCTCTACGCGGAGAGCCTGGGAAGAGAGATCGGCCTCTACAAGGATCCCTACTCCAGGTTCGGTCAGCTCAGTTATGAAATCTGGCGAGCCATCCGCCTGGTGGTGGACACCGGCCTGCACACCATGGGATGGACCCGCCAGCAGGCAATCGACTACTGCCGGGCCAATTCCGCCAGGCCCGAGCACCTTATCGTGGCCGAGATCGACCGCTACATCGCCCATCCGGCGGGAGCCGTGGTCTACAAGATCGGCGAGCTGAAGATCAAGGAGCTGAGGGCCTACGCCGAAAAGGAGCTCGGGCCGAGGTTCGACCTCCGGGCCTTCCACGACCACGTCCTGGGCAACGGCCAGTTGCCTCTCGACCTGCTGGAGAAGAACGTCAAGGCCTGGGTGGCGAAGGGGAAGGGATAGGGGAGGGAGGATCGATCCCTTTCCTGTACGGCGCCAGCAGGACGTCCCACTCCTTCGAGATCCGCTCGTACTCGGCGGCACAGCCCTGAGCGCGCTCCGGGGGCAGGGTCGTGGCGTCCACCTGGTCCTGGTAGCCCGCCGGGTTCTTGCCGTAGACCCAGCAGATGACGTTCGAGAACCGCTGCGCCGTGAGCCCGTGCCCGCTCCAGAAGGGGAGCTTGTCGAGGAGCGCCTTGCCGGCGGGGTCCTCCTCTTCCACCAGCAGGGTCGAGGCGCCGTCGAGAGCGGCTCCCTCGCCCTCCTTGCCGCCGCTCAGCAGCACCAGCGTCGCGAGCTGATCGACCGCCTCTTCCTCCCGGCCTTCCACGGGGATCTGGTAGAGGTCGATCAGCGCGTGCCCGGCCTCGTGGAACAGCACGAAGACCGTGGCGCCCCCCACGGCCGCGCCCGCCCGCTCGGCGTCCTCCGGCCGGCGGGCATCGCGCAGGAACACGCCGGCGAAAGCGGACACCAGCTCGTAGCAGAGGGAGATGCGGTGGGTCTCGCGCTCGTAGGAGGCGCCGGCCGTGCCGCACTCGCGCAGGGCCACCGTCACGTCCACCGGCAGGGCCAGCTCTTCGTTCAAGGCGTTGGCCGTCTCCTCCAGGAGCTTCGTGCCGCGGAAGATGGCCTGGATCTCCCGGTAGTCCGGGCTTGCTACCTTCTCGTACACCACCTTGAAGTCGCCCTTGTCCTCGACACGGACGGGTGGGGCGGGAACGGGCGTCGGCACCGGCGTCTCGGCCGGCGGTGGCGGCGGAGTCTGGGCCTGGAGGCCCACGGCGAAGACCAGCGGTACCAGCGGGAGCGGGATCAGCGCTCGGAGCACGTTGGACCCTCCTGGAGATTGACTGCGAGAGGCTCCCAGGAAGCGGCCCCGGTGTCAATGGGACGTTTTTTCAGGAATTCTTCCTGGCGGGGATCTTCGTCAGCTCGATGACTAGGCGGAGGGCCTCGTTGACGGATTCCTCGTCCGGAAAAGCCCTTGCTACGTCTGGATCGAGCAGGACGAGATTGGTCCCGGCCCTATAGCGTTCCGCGTACTTACCCCGGACCCCGGTCCGGAGCAACTCCCGCATGTCGTATTCAGGCCGTAGCTCGTCCGTCAACTCATCCTGTGAATTCTTCATAGGCTTCTCGCTCAGCTCGCGTCAGCTCTCGTGCGCTAATGATCCGCATGCGGTCCTCTCGCTCCACATGAGCCACCAGCAGCAACCGGCCCCGAACCGACCTCCCGACGGTGACGTACCTCTCCTCCCCAAAGGAGTGGTCAGGATCGGGTGAGGTCACGCCCAGTGTATCGCCAAAGACGGTCGCGGCCTCAGAGAACGGGACGCCATGCTTCTTGTAGTTTCTGGCAGCCTTTTCCGGGTCCCATTCGAGCTCCACTGGCTAAGGGTACCTCTATCAACTGGGAAGTCCAAGCCGGCCGCGCTTACCCGGCGGTGGCTTCCAGAAAGTGTCTCCCTGTCAAGAGAGCGCCCTCGGAGGATAGACTTCCGTGTCTTCAGGAGAGCCCATGGACGTCCAACCCATCCCTCTCGAAGGACCCACGATCCGCATGGAGCCCCTCGTGCCCGAGCACGCACCCCTGCTCTGGCCCAAGGCCGATCCAGAAATCTTTCAGCACACCCTGGAGTGGCCGCGAGATGGGAGCGCCGAGGCCTTTGAGGACTGGGTGCGCTACTGCCTGACCATGCCCGCCTCCTTTCTCTGGACCCTCTTCGTCAAGGAGACGGGCGAGGCCGTGGGAATGACGGGCTACCTGGAGATCCGCCCCCAGCACCGGGGCCTGGAGATCGGGAGGACGTGGATCGCCCGTTCCCATCAGGGGACGCGCGTCAATCCCGAGAGCAAGTACCTCCTGCTCCGCCACGCCTTCGAGGACCTGGGAGCCGTGCGGGTCCAGCTCAAGACCGACCTCAACAACCTGCACAGCCAGCGGGCCATCGAGAAGCTCGGCGCCAAACGCGAGGGCGTGCTGCGCCGTTACCAGAAGCGCTCGAACGGCTTCGTCCGGGATACGGTGGTGTACAGCATCCTCGCGGAGGAGTGGCCGGAGGTGAAGGCGGGACTGGAGGCGCGGCTGGCGCAGCCCTGACCCGCTCCCGCAGATGTGCGGCGGTCTGTTGTACGCCTGCAACAGTCCATTGCACGAGTACAACTCTATCGCGGATGTAGACTCCCACCGTGGTCTCGACCTTCCAGAGATCCCGAGCCCTGTCCTGGGCGGCCATACCGCTCGCGCTGGCGATGGTTACGGTCTTGGGCTGGTGGACCGGTGCCAACGCGACAACGATTGGGTTTTTCTATCTGGCCACAGTGCTGGCGCTCGCCACCTGGGGCGGCTGGGCCGTGGGCGCCGCCGCTTCGGTGACGGCCATGCTGTGCTTCAACTACTTCTTCCTTCCGCCGTTCGGTACGCTGGCCGTCGAGGACTCCTCGAATTGGGTGGCACTGTTCGCCTTTCTCGGCTCTTCTGCGTTGGCGAGCCGCCTCGTAGCCACCGCCCGGCGCGAAGCCGAAGAGGCGCGCCAACTGGCGGTAGAGCGCGAGCGCCTGCTCTCCGAGGCGGCGCATCTCGCAGCCGTGCGGGAGAGCGAGGCCCTCAAGACCTCACTCCTGCGCGCCGTCTCGCACGACCTGAGGACTCCCCTGACCGCCATGAGGCTGGAGATCGAAAGCCTGGACTGGCTGCTTGCGAACCGTCCCGAAGCCCAGGCGATCGTCCGCGGGCTGGCCGTGGAGCACGGACGCCTGGCCCGGCGGATTGACAACCTCCTGGCCATGGGACGCCTGGAAGCAGGGCTTGCACATCCCCATCCGGAAGCCGTTCCGGCCGGCGACCTGCTCCGCGCCACCCGCGAGAGCCTGTCGCAAATCCTTGCCGGCCGGAGTGTGGAGGTCCACATTGAGCCGCACTGCCCGGATCTCTGGGCCGATCCTTCCCTGACGCTGGAAGTGATGGCAAACCTCCTGGAGAACGCGGCCCGTCTTTCTTCCTCCAGCCTGCCCCTGGAGCTGGCCGCGTGCGCTGAGCCTCCCGGACGGATCCGCGTCGAGGTGCTAGACCGCGGACCCGGAGTGCGGGAAGAGGTCAAGCGCCTGCTCCAGGATCCTCAAGGCCCGCGGCAGATGGGAGACTCCGGGGACAGTGTCTCCGGTGGCCTCGGGTTGCAGATCGCCCGCGGTCTCGCCGAGGCCAACGGCGGCTCCCTGGAGCTGCTCGACCGGCCAGACGGCGGGACGATCGCACGGCTGACCCTGCCCGCGGCCCCTGAGCTGTCGGAGCCGGAGGAGGTGGAGTCATGACTCGTGTAACTCCGCTCGTCTTAGTCGTGGACGACGATTCCTCGATCCGCCAGACCCTGACCCGCGAGCTGGCCCTGGCTGGTTACGACACGATCGCGGCCGCCGACGGGATCGAAGCCAAAGCCTCTTTCGAGGAGCGCCGGCCCGATCTCGTGATCACCGACCTCGCCATGCCGCGGGCGGACGGCATGGCCGTGGTCGCCGCCGTGCGCCGGGTGGACGCCACCCCCGTCATCGTCCTCTCCGTGCGCGGGGAGGAGGAGGACAAGATCCGCGCCCTGGACCTGGGGGCGGATGATTACGTCACCAAGCCCTTCTCTCTTCGCGAGTTGCTGGCTCGCGTCCGTACCCAGCTCCGGAAAAGCGGCACAGGGGTGATGCCTGAGGTGCTCCGTTTCCCAGGCCTGGCGATCGACCGCGACCGCCGCACCGTCGTCCAGGACGGGCGCGACTTGCACCTGACGCCCACCGAATTCGCCATCCTGGAGCTGCTGGCGAGCCAAGCCGGCAAGCCCGTGACCCTGCGCCAGATCATCGCGACGGTGTGGAAGGGAGCCCCGGCCACCACGACCGACACCGTCCGCGTCCACGTCGGTTCCCTGCGGCGCAAGCTGGAGCCTGACCCGGCGAACCCCCGCTACATCGGCACGGAGCCGTGGGTGGGGTATAGGTTTTTGGCGGATATGGAGAGCGGCTAGACCCGCGCCCGGATCGGCAGCACCACCATCGGCACGCCCATCCACTGGAGGCGGCGCTGGATGATCTTCGAGGTCTCGTTGTGGAGGAGGCCATAGAAGAACCGCTCGTGGCGGAAGACCAGCTTGCCCGTGAAGATGGTTGCCTTGGGGTACATCTTCGCGATCTGCTGGCAGAGGTCCGAGGCTACGGAGACGACCTCGATCCCAACATCCCAGACGCAGTCGGCCGCGAGGCCCATCCGGCGGGCGACCTCCACGTACCTTTCAAGGTCTTCCTGGGTGTGGCGCCGGAGCGCCTCGATCTCCTCCTTGCCCTTGAAGGTCCCGGAATCGACCACGGCTACCGAGACGAAAATGACCTGCTTGTATAGGCCCGGGAAGTACCGCAGGATCGACAGCAGCGTGTGCACCCCAAAGCCGCTGTACGAGCTGACCAGCAGCACGGCCGTGGGCGCCTTGGGATCCAGGCTCCAGGGCTTGGCTTCACCCGTCTGGGGCAGGCTGTCGAGGATGTCGTCGAGCTGCCTCAGGCCCTCCTGCGCCCGCTGATAGTGGCCGTGGATGGCGTAGCAGAGCACCACGAACAGCGAGGTGAGCACCACCGTGACCCAGCCGCCGTGCGTGAAGCGCTCGAACACGGTGAGCCCCAGGATGCCTACGCAGAGCACGAGCGCTACGAGGTGGATGGCGAGGTGGCGGCGCCGTGTTCTTTCCCGCCGCCGGGCCTTCCAGAAGCGGGTCATGCCGAGCTGGGAGAGTGAGAAGGTGAGGAACACGTTGATCGAATACATGTAGACCAGCGTTTGGATATTGCCGCGGGTGTAGGCCAGCATGGCGAGAGCCGCCAGGCCCATCAGCAGCACGCCGTTCTGCATGGAGAGCTGCTCGGAGAGAGAAGCGAAGCGGTGCGGCAGGTAGGAGTCCACCGCCATGTTCGCCATCACCCGGGGACCGTCGATGAAACCCGCCTGGGCCGCCACTACCAGCAGCAACCCTTCGGAGACCAGGGTGACCAGCACCATCCAGTAGCCGACGGGAAGGTTTCCCAAAGCCCAGGCGCCGAAGACGCGCTCGGAGAGGATGGCGTTCATCGTCTTGCCGGGCGTGTGCTGCACGTTGAGCAGCAGGTAGCCGATCAGGATGCCCGCCGCCGTCAGGGCGAGGGAAACCGCCATGTAGAGCATGGTTCGCTTGCCCGTCGCCACGCGCGGCTCGCGCATGATCTGAAGGCCGTTCGAGACCGCCTCGATGCCCGTGTAGGTCCCGCCCCCGAGGGCATAGGCCCGCAGCATGAGGAGCGCCATCCCGCCCAGCCCGACGCACTCGATCACGGCTGAGTCGCCGATGTC